>JAYVVB010000205.1:0-3794 GCA_043787455.1 Rhizobacter sp. | reverse complement strand
ATGAGCGAGCTGCGACTGCGCGATCGCTCTGCCGCATGGCTTGCGGCAGGCGAGCAGGCGATCGTCGTCGAGGTCGTCGCCGCCCGCGGCTCGGTGCCGCGCGGCGTCGGCACGCGCATGGTCGTCGGCGCCACCGAATCGATCGGCACGATCGGCGGCGGCCACCTCGAGCTGAAGGCGATCACGTCGGCCCGGGCGATGCTCTCCACCCATTCAGCGCAGCGCGAAGAGCAGTCGTTCGCGCTCGGCCCTGCGCTCGGCCAATGCTGCGGCGGCGCGGTGACGCTCGCGTTCGCTCCGCTCGACGCCGAGGCGCTGCGGCGATGGCCGGCACGCGCCCCGATTCTTCAATTGCAGCTGCACGGCGCGGGCCATGTCGGCCGCGCGATCGCAACGCTGCTCGCGACCCTGGACGTCGGCGTCGAATGGTTCGACGAGCGCGACGAAGAGTTTCCGGCGACGACCTCGCTCGGCTCGCCGTGGCCCGAACACATCCGCCAAAACTCGGCCGACACGGTCGAGCGCGAAGTCGCCAGCGCGCCAGCGAACAGCTTCTATCTCGTCCTCACCCACGAGCACGCACTCGACCTGCGCATCACGGAGGCGATCCTGCGCCGCGGCGACTTCGCCTTCTGCGGCCTGATCGGCTCGAAGACCAAGCGTGCGAGCTTCGTCCGGCGGCTTGCCGACCGCGGCGTCGATGCCGCGGCGATTGCGCGCCTCACCTGCCCGATCGGCATCGATGGCATCGCCGGACACGAGCCGGCAGTGATCGCGGCGGCTGTGGTCGCGCAGCTGCTGCAGGTCGCGAGCCACCTGGAGATGGCGCCCGAGCTCGCCGCCGCGCAGCGACGCTAGAAGCTGCCGAGCCCGCCGTCGACGAGCAGGTCGACACCGGTGATGTACGACGCCGCGTCAGATGCGAGGAACAGCACGGTCGCTGTCACCTCGCCGGTCGTGCCGAAGCGCTTCATCGGATTCTTCGCCGCCCACGCGACCTTCAGCTCGGCGACCTGCTGCGGCGTCATCGTGCGATCGAAGATCGGCGTCTCTATCGGCCCGGGGCTGACGACGTTGACGCGGATGCCGCGCTCGACGAGCTCGGCGGCCATCGTCCTGCCGAACGACCGCACCGCCGCCTTGCTCGCGCCGTAGACCGAGCCGAGCGGATTGCCCTTGCCGGCCGCGACCGAGGCATTGAGGACGATCGCGCCGCCCTGAGCCATCAGCGGCACCGCCTTCTGCACCGTGAAATAGACGCCCTTCACGTTGGTGTCGAAGGTCGTGTCCCACATCGTCTCGGTCGTCGCCGCGAGGGGGCCGAAGGTGCCGACGCCGGCATTCGCGAAGACGACGTCGATCCGGCCGCCGCCGAACTCGCGCGTCGCCGTGATCACCCGGTCGAGGTCGGCCAGGCGCGCGATGTCGGCGACGATGCCGTGCGCCGCCGCGCCGAGCTGCGCAGCGCTGCTCGCGACCGTCTCGGCATTGCGGCCGACGATGACGACGCGCGCGCCTTCGTCGACGAGCCCCTGCGCGACCGCCAAGCCGATGCCACTGTTGCCGCCGGTGACGAGCGCCACCTTGCCTTCGAAACGTCCTTTGCTCATCGCGTTTTCCTTCCCTGTCGTGGCATTGTGCGGCGGCCGCGGGCGGGCGTATCGTCAGGGTGACCATGAACGCTCGCTCGCTCCCGCCCTCCGCGATGAAGCTGCCGCCGCACACCTCCTCGCAGATGGAGCGCATCCGCGCCCAGGTCGCGTCGGGCCGGCTCGAGTGGCAGGACAGCGACGCGGCGGTGGCGCGCATTCCGGTCGAGAACTATTTCAGCGCCGAGATCCGCGAAGCCGAGGTCGAGCACCTCTTCCGACCGCTGCCGCTGATCGTCGGCCATGCCAGCGAGCTGCCGATCGGGCACGTCCTCGCGCACGACGACTACGGCGTGCCGATGCTGCTGACGCGCGATGTCGACGGCAGCTTCCGAGCCTTCCTCAACGTTTGCCGCCATCGCGGCATGCGCCTGGTCGAGACGAACGACGCCGCCGCCCCGAAGAAGAGCATCGTCTGCCCGTACCACGGCTGGACCTATCGCCTCGACGGGCCGCTGCGCCATCGCCTGCACGCCGAGGCCTTCGATGCCTGCGCCGGCGACAGCGACAGCCTGGTCGCGCTGCCGTGCGAGGAGCGGCACGGCCTGCTCTGGGTCGTGCCAACGCCGGGCGCGTCTATCGACGTCGCCGCCTTTCTCGGCGGGCTCGATGGCGAACTGCCGTTCTATGCCGTCGAGGGCTTGCGCCACTTCCGCACAGTGCACGCCGAGTACGCGGCGAACTGGAAGCTGATCGTCGACGCCTTCCTCGAGGCGTATCACATCCGCGTCCTGCACAAGGACACGATCTATCCGTTCTTCGCCGACGGGCTCACCGGGACCGAGCGCTTCGGTCCGCACGTGCAGTCGCTGGTCGCACGGCGTGCCGCCGAGACATGGGCGAAGGCGCCCGATGCCGGGTTGCCGCAAGACATGGCGACCCTGTGCGACCTGGTCACGCCGAGCCATGTCGTGTTCCCGAACACGATCACGATCTTCCATCCCGACTACCTGAGCCTCGTCACCCTCTATCCGGTCGGGCCCGAGCGGCTGTCGTGGACGCATCGCATGCTGATCCCCGCCGACCGCACCACACCCGACTGGGCGCCGCACTGGGACAAGACCTTCCGGCTGATCGAACAGGGCGTGTTCCAGAAGGAGGACATCGCCTGCGCCGTCGGCATCCAGCGCGGCATGAAGAGCGGCGCCAACCGCTTCGTCACGGCGGGCCGAGCCGAGCAGGGCATCGGCTGGTTCCACGCCGACGTCACGCGCCGGATCGGCGTCGGCGCCGCCGAAGCGCCGACGACAGCGAAAACCTAGTCGGGCTTCACCTTCGCCCGCACGAGGACCGGCTTCCAGCGCTCGCGCTCAGTCGCGATGAAGGTCGCGAACTCGGCCGGCGTGCCGCCGACGGCGATCGCCGCGTCGCCGTTGAGACGTTCGAGCGCGGCAGGCTCGCGCGCCGCGCGCGCCGATGCGGCGGCGAGCCTATCGAGATTTGCCGGCGAGAAGCTCGCCGGCGCGAGGAGGCCGTACCACTGCGTCATCTCGAAACCCGGGAAGCCCTGCTCGGCGACGGTCGGCACGTCGGGAAGCTGGGCGATTCGTTGCGTCGTGCCGGTGGCGATGCAGCGCAGCTTGCCGGCCTTCACGAATTGCAGGATCGCCGGCGCGCCGACTGCGGCGGCCTGGAGCCGGCCGGCGAGGAGATCGGTGAGCTGCGGACCGGTGCCGCGATAGGGCACGTGGACGACGAAGATGCCGGTTGCCGTCTTCAGGTACTCGAACGCGAGATGGCCGGCGCTGCCGTTGCCGGCCGAGCCGTAGTTCATCTGCCCCGGCTTCGATTTCGCGAGCGCGACGAACTCCTTCAGGTTCCTGACCGGAAGATCGGGATGGACCACGTACAGGCTCGGCACCTTGGCGAGCAGCGAGACCGGCTTGAAGTCCTTGATCGGGTCGTAGGGAAGCTTGTCGAAGATGAACGGGTTGACGGCGAGCGTGCCGATGTGGCCGAGGACCACCGTGTGCTGGTCGGTCGACGAGGCCACCTCGGCCATGGCGACGTTGCCGGCGCCGCCCGGGCGGTTGTCGACATAGACGTTCTGGCCGAGCAGCCTGCTCAGCTCGACCGCCGCGGAACGGGCGACGATCTCCGAGCTGCCCCCGGGCGCGAACGGCACGACGAAGCGGATCGGCTTGG
>JAYVVB010000204.1:0-2677 GCA_043787455.1 Rhizobacter sp. | reverse complement strand
CTTCGTCCTGGCGGCGCCAGGCTGCGAGCGCACGCGCCACGACGGCCAAGTCGGCGCGGCCGAGCGCGAGGTGGAGCTGGTCGACGAGCCAGCGCTGCGCCTGCGCTTCGTTCGTCAACAGCGCGGCATCGACCGCGGCTTCCAACCCTTCCGAGTAGCTGAAGCTACCGACCGGCAGGCTAGGCGACGCGAGGCGCATGAGCTCGAGCAGCGCGTCGGGCGACAGCGGCCACTGTGTCTGGCGTCGCAGCCGAGACCCTGCGCGCGAACGTGAGGGCATCGGTTCGCGAACGACGCGTCGATGGCGTTGCGGGCTCATCGGGATGTCCGGTGCGCATGTTCATGCGCGTGGTCGCGGTCGTGGGCAGCGCCATGGTCATGCGCAAGCCCATGCCCGCGGCCTTGCCCCGACGACGCGGTGTCGTACGCGCCGGCCTCGGGCTCGAACGGTCCGGTGCCTTCGTCGACCCGAAGCCCCATGCGCGCCAGCATCTCGGCGAGGACGTGATCGGGCTCGAGTTGGAGCCGATCGGCGCGGACCTCGAGCGGAACGTGGCGATTGCCGAGGTGGTATGCGGCGCGCAGCAGAGCGAGTGCCGAGCCGGCATCGTCGCCCGCGGTGACGACGAGAATCGGCTGAGCGCGCGCCTTCACGACGACAAGCGATCCGTCCTCGGCGACGAGCACGTCGCCGCCGCGGACGATTCGGCCGCGCGGCAGGAAGACGCCGATGCTGCGGCCGCTCGAATCGACGGTGTCGAAGCGGCTCTTCTGGCGCGTGTCCCAGTCGAGCTCGACGCTCGCGGCGCGGCGCACGATCGCCGGCGCCAAGCCGAGACCGCCGGCGAGGAGCTTGCTGGCGATGAGCAGCGGCGCGCTCACGATGGCCCTTGGGCCTTCAGAAGAGAAAGTAGCGCTGCGCCATCGGCAGCACGGCGGCCGGCTCGCAGGTGAGAAGCACGCCGTCGGCGCGCACCTCGTAGGTCTGCGCGTCGACCTCGATCGTCGGCGTCGCGCCGTTGAGGACCATGTCGGCCTTGCCGATCTTGCGCGTGCCACGCACGGCGCTGAGGCGTCGCTGCAGGCCGAGCTTGTCGCCTACGCCGGCATCGATCGCGGCCTGCGACGTGAAGTTCACGCACGAGACCGCGAGCGCCGAGCCGTAGGCGCCGAACATCGGCCGGTAATGCACCGGCTGTGGCGTCGGGATCGAGGCGCTCGGGTCGCCCATCGCCGCCATCGCGATCATCCCGCCCTTGAGCACGAGGGACGGCTTGACGCCGAAGAAGGCCGGCTTCCAGAGCACGAGATCGGCGAGCTTGCCGGCCTCGATCGAGCCCACCTCGTGAGAGATGCCCTGCGTGATCGCCGGATTGATCGTGTACTTGGCGATGTAGCGGCGGACGCGGAAGTTGTCGTTACGCGCATCGTTCGCGCACGCCGCGCCACGGCTCTGGCCTTCGGGCGCGAGCCAGCCGCGCTGCGCCTTCATCTTGTCGGCCGCCTGCCAGGTGCGCACGATCATCTCGGCGACCCGGCCCATCGCCTGGCTGTCGCTCGACATCATCGAGAAGACGCCCAGGTCGTGGAGCACGTCCTCGGCCGCGATCGTCTCGCGCCGGATCCGGCTCTCGGCGAAAGCCAGGTCCTCGGCGATCGCGGGGTCGAGGTGGTGGCACACCATCAGCATGTCGAGGTGCTCGTCGACGGTGTTGACGGTGTACGGCATCGTCGGGTTGGTCGACGACGGCATCACGTTGGCCAGGGCGGCGAGCTTGATGATGTCGGGCGCATGGCCGCCACCTGCACCCTCGGTGTGGAAGGTGGCGATGGCGCGGCCCTTGAACGCGGCGACGGTGTCCTCGACGAACCCCGATTCGTTCAGCGTGTCGGTGTGGATCGTCACCTGCACGTCGTGGCGCTCGGCGACCGAGAGGCAGCAGTCGATCGCCGCCGGCGTCGTGCCCCAGTCCTCGTGCAGCTTCAGGCCACAGGCGCCGGCCTCGACCTGCTCGTCGAGCGCAGCGGGCAGGCTGGCGTTGCCCTTGCCCATGAAGCCGAGATTCATCGGGAACGACTCGGCCGCCTTCAGCATCGAGTGGATGTGCCACGGACCCGGCGTGCACGTCGTCGCGAAGGTGCCGGTCGCCGGGCCGGTGCCGCCGCCGAGCATCGTCGTCACGCCGCTCGCGAGCGCGGCCTCGATCTGCTGCGGGCAGATGAAGTGGATGTGCGAGTCGATGCCGCCGGCGGTGAGGATCATCCCTTCGCCGGCGATGATCTCGGTGCCCGGGCCGATGACGATGTCGACGCCTGGCTGCACGTCGGGGTTGCCGGCCTTGCCGAGCGCGGCGATGCGGCCGGCCTTGATGGCGACGTCGGCCTTGACGATGCCCCAGTGGTCGATGACGAGCGCGTTGGTGACGACCGTGTCGGCGACCTCGGCCGAGATGCGCTGGCCCTGGCCCATGCCGTCGCGGATCGTCTTGCCGCCGCCGAACTTCACCTCCTCGCCATAGCCGCCGGCGCGCAAGGTGTAGTCGTCTTCGACCTCGACGATGAGGCCGGTGTCGGCGAGGCGCACGCGGTCGCCGACGGTCGGACCGAACATCTCGGCATAGGCCGCGCGCGCGATCGTCGCCATCAGAGATGGCCTTGCACGAGGCCGCGAAAGCCG
>JAYVVB010000203.1:0-2535 GCA_043787455.1 Rhizobacter sp. | reverse complement strand
TCGCGATGTATTTCTGGCCGGCAACGATCACGGACGAGTACTTCGGATCCTTGGTTGCCGCCAGCGCAACGATCGACACTGAGGTGTTGTAGCTCTGGTCATGCGCTCGCTCGACGATCGAGCCGTCGGCGTTGGCCTTGGAGACGAGGAACGCCGCGTACTTGTCGATCGCGTCCTTGTCGACCTTGCCCGCACCTCCAGGGTTCTGAAGAATGGAAGTGAGCGATAGAGCGGTCAGTCCGGTCGAGTTCAGTACCGAGCCGTTGACAGCTTGCTTGGTGACAAGGTACTTGATCCCGCCGTCGACAGCTTGCTGCGCCTTGGCGCGCAACTGCGGACTCATGTCGTCGGGCGCAGCGCCGGCGGCACCGGCTACGGCGAAGAGCGTGGCGATCAAAGCTGCTTTGACGAGTTGGTGCATGGCGTTCCCATGAAATGCTGAATATCGATGCATTGTGAATCGCTCGCACCGGCAATGGCAGCGAGTCTTTCGTCGGGCACCCCCCCGTGACGGGGGGCTGCGAGACTTTATGTGCAGCGCGTCGCTCCGATCTGGTGAGCGGCGCGATGGACTCGGTGCGGCCGAGGCGCCAGATCAAATAAGGCGCTGCGAAGATGATGAGCATCGTGACGAGGAGGACCTCGGACGTGCTCATCAGCGAGAGGCGATCGGTTTGTTTCGCGTCAGGACGACGTGCGGCGAGTGCGCGGTGGCGACCTGCTCGGTGCACGTGAAGCCGAGCGCGCGCAGGTCGATCGCGGTTCCGATAGGCTTCGTCCTTCCATGTACGACCACAACCAGACACTCGTCCCCGATTCGTTTCTCGCGCTGCACTCGGCGCACGGCCGGTCGCTGCTGTCGCGCGCCGAGATGGAGGCACGCTTCGAGCTGTGCGAGGACCTCGCGCTGCACACTGCGTCGTTCCTCGCCGCGCACGAGCAGGATCCCGACGGCAGCGACGACGCGCTGCGACGCTGCCACGCGGGTCTTTGCGTCGAGCCAGCGGCGGTGTCCGCGGTCGAGGCGGCGTGGGTGATCCGGCGCGTCGCCGAGCTTCAGGACTGGTTCGCGCCCGCGTGGCTGCTCGACGCTTCGCCGGCGGCGTCGTCTTGAAGGCGCCGCCGCGGCTGCGCTCGCTGCTCGAAGAAGGCCTGATCGACGCCGTCGTGCGCCAGCTGATGAGCGGCAAGGAGGCGATGGTCTACGTCGTGAGATGCGGCGAAGAGACGCGCTGCGCCAAGGTCTACAAGGAGGCGACGCAGCGCAGCTTTCGCCAGGCCGTCGACTACACCGAGAACCGCAAGGTCAAGAACTCGCGCCAGGCGCGCGCCATGGCCAAGGGCACGAAATTCGGCCGCGAGTCGCAGGAAGCGGCCTGGCAGAGCGCCGAGGTCGACGCGCTCTACCGCCTCGCCGCTGCGGGGGTGCGAGTGCCCAAGCCCTTCAACTTCCACGACGGCGTGCTCCTGATGGAGCTCGTCGTCGACGCCGACGGCGGCGCCGCGCCGCGCCTCAACGACGTCGCCTTCACGGCCGACGAGGCGCGAGCCCATCATGCGACGCTGATCGCCGAGGTCGTGCGCATGCTCGCGGCCGGCGTGATCCACGGCGACCTCTCGGAGTTCAACATCCTGCTCGCCGCCGACGGCCCGGTGATCATCGACCTGCCGCAGGCGGTCGACGCCGCAGGCAACAACCACGCCCAGCGCATGCTGCTGCGCGACGTCCAGAACCTCGCCAACTTCTTCGGCCAGTTTGCTCCGGAGCTGTTGACGACGCGATACGGTGCCGAGATCTGGTCGCACTACACGCGCGGCCTGCTCCATCCCGGCATGCCGCTCACGGGCCGCTTCGAGGGCGAGCTCGCGCCGGTCGACGTCGCCGGGGTCTTGCGCGTCGTCGACGATGCGCGCGCCGAGGAGCGGGCGCGGCTGCTGCGCATGCAGGAGGGCTGAGGCGCGTCGTCGTGCGACCGCGGCGCAGTCACTTGCACGATGCCGTCCCCCTGACGACGGCGCTCGTCGGCGCGGACGGCGGCCCCGACGCAGTAGCGGGCTACAGGCACCGGCGCGCTGCTCGAGTACCTGCTGATTTCGCTGGTGTTCGGCCTCCCCGCCGGCCAATAGTGGCCGGCGGCCCCCGCGCTCTGGTGCGCGAAAAACTCAGCCCGGCGCCGCGCCCTGCGTGCCGGTGTACACGGCGTACAAGGATTGGCTGGCGGCCATGAAGAGTCGGTTGCGTTTGGGCCCGCCGAAGCAGACGTTGGCGCAGATCTCAGGCAGCCGGATGCGCCCGATCAGTTTGCCTTGCGGGTTCCAGACCGTCACCCCGCTGTAGCCCACCGACCGTCCAGCGTTGCTGGAGCACCAGAGGTTGCCGTCGACATCGGCGCGCACACCGTCGGGCCCGCACTTCACGCCGTCGACCATGAAGTTGCTGAAGGGCTTGCCGTTCGACAGCTTGTTGTCGGCGCCGACATCGAACACGTACATGTCGCCCTTGCCGCCGGGGCCGCTGTCGCCGGGGCCCTGGCC
>JAYVVB010000202.1:0-6820 GCA_043787455.1 Rhizobacter sp. | reverse complement strand
TATCAGCTCGATCGCGGCATCTTCGAGAATTTCCTCGCCGAGGAAGCGGCACGACGCGGCATCGGCTTCGTCGACGGCGCGCTCGTGCGCGACCTCACGATCGGCGAGCACGGCGCCACGCATCGCCTGCGCTACGACGCGGGCGGCGCGGCGCACGAGGTCGAGGCGCGCTGGCTCGTCGATGCCTGCGGCCGCGCCGCCCTCATCAAGAAGAAGCTCGAGCTTGCCGAGCCAAACGGCCATCGCGCCAACGCCGTGTGGTTTCGCATGAAGCACCGGATCCGGGTCGACGACTGGTCGGAGGACGACGCCTGGCGCGGCCGCTGCGACCCGCCGGCGCGCTGGCTCTCGACCAACCATCTCGTCGGCGCCGGCTATTGGGTCTGGCTGATCCCGCTTTCGTCCGGCTCCCACTCGATCGGCATCGTCGCCGACGCCGACATGCATCCGCTCGAGTCGATGAACACTTTTGCCAAGGCGATGGACTGGCTCGAGCGCTTCCAGCCGCGCCTCTTCGACGAGCTCGACGGCAAGCGTGACCGGCTCCAGGACTTCGCCTTCTTCCGCGACTTCTCCTATGGCTGCAAGCAGCTGTTCTCGGGCGACCGCTGGGCGATCACGGGTGAAGCGGGCCTCTTCCTCGACCCGTTCTATTCGCCCGGCAGCGACTTCATCGCCATCGCCAACACCTACATCACGGAGCTCGTCGGTCGCGACGTCGCGGGCCGGCCGATCGACGCCCACGCCAAGGTCTACGACCAGATCTTCCATTCGTTTTACGAGAGCACGCTCGCGCTGTACGAGGGCCAGTACCCGATCTTCGGCGACGCAGAGGTGCTGCCGGTGAAGGTGATCTGGGACTACACCTACTACTGGGGCATCCTGGCCCAGTTCTTCTTCCATCGCCGCATCGCCGACCTGTCGGCGCTCTCGGCGCTGCGTGCCGAGCTCGCCCATTGCCAGGCGCTCAACGTCGAGGTCCAGGCCGTGCTCGGCGCCTGGTGCGCGGCGCGTCGCGATACGAAGACGAGTGATCGTGCCGAGATGCTCGACCAGGCCGCGCTACCCTGGTTCGGCGAGCTCAACCGCAGCCTCACCGACACGCTCGGCGACGCCGCGTTCCGCGAGCGGATCCGTTTCTCGACACGGCAGATGCGTGCGCTCGCGGCCGAAATCGCCGATCGCGCGAGCAGCGATGCGGACGTCGACGCCGGCCCACTTCGTCGCCTCCTGCGCGAGAACCTCGGCGACGGGGAAGACCTCTCCAACGCCTCCGAGTCGATGCTCTTCGCCAGCGCGGGCTGACGCGGCTTCGTCGTCGGTCAGGCGACGACGCGCAGGCCCGCTCCCGTGCCGACCGAGCCGATCACCGCCGCCTCGTCGAAGCCCTCGGCGCGAAACAGGGCGAGAACGTCGGCGGCCGCCGCCGGGTCGCAGGTCACGAGGAGGCCGCCCGAGGTCTGCGGATCGGTGAGCAGGTCGCGCGCGACGGCGGGCAGCGCCGCATCGAGCTCGACCTCGGCGCCGAAGCCGGCCCAGTTGCGTCCCGATGCGCCGGTGACGAAGCCGTCGCGCGCCATGCCGGCGACGCCGGCCAGGAGCGGCACCTTCGACCATTCGATCGTCACCGCGAGCCTGGCGCCGCGCGCGAGCTCGAGGGCGTGGCCGGCGAGGCCGAAGCCGGTGACGTCGGTGATCGCGTGCACACCCTTCATGTCGGCCAGCGCGATGCCGGGCGTGTTGAGACGCGTCGTCGTCGCGATGAGCTGCTCGTAGCCGGCGGCGTCGAGCGCGTTCTTCTTCAGCGCCGCCGAGAGCACGCCGACTCCTATCGGCTTGCCGAGCACGAGCACGTCGCCCGCCTTCGCGTCCGCGTTGCGGCGCACCTTGTCGGGATGGACGAGGCCCATGACGACGAGGCCGTAGATCGGCTCGACCGAATCGATCGTGTGGCCGCCGGCGATCGGGATCCCGGCCTGCCGGCACACCGACTCGCCGCCGCGGATGACCTGGCCGATCTGCTCGACCGTGAGCTTGTCGATCGGCATCGCTACCAGGGCCAGCGCCATGATCGGCCGGCCGCCCATCGCATAGACGTCGCTGATCGCGTTGGTCGCGGCGATGCGGCCGAAGTCGAACGGGTCGTCGACGATCGGCATGAAGAAGTCGGTCGTCGCGATCAGCGCCTGCGTGTCGTTGAGCTTGTAGACCGCCGCGTCGTCGGCGGTCTCGATGCCGACCATCAACTCGGGGGGAACGATGCCTCCCGCGCTCGAGCGCAGGATCTCGGAGAGCACGCCCGGCGCGATCTTGCAGCCGCAGCCTCCGCCGTGCGAGAAGCTCGTCAGACGAAGCGGTTCGGGCGAGGCGAGCGGCGTGAGGGCGGTCATGGGGGATCCGATCGACAGGACAGAGGCGTTGGCCCGATTCTGTCAGCGTCGCGCTGCCGATGCGGCGACGAGGTCGAGCACTACGGTCTGTACCGCGCGTCGCTCGGCCGCCGGACGAAAGAGCGGCTCGCGCGCCGCGCATTGCGCGCCAAGATGTCTTGCGAAGCGTGCGTCGTCGACGAAGCGGCGCATCAGCGTCGCGAGCGCGGCAGCGTCGCCGGTCGGGAAGTAACCGTCGTAACCGGCGCCGAGGAGGCCGACGTTGCCGTCGATGGCACTGGCCAGCACCGGCACACCGGAGCGCACGGCCTCGATGACGACGTTGGCACCGCCTTCCATACGGCTCATGTGCACCAGCGCGCGCGCGCTCGCGATCGCGCGCCGCGCCGCCGCGTGCGTGAGCGGGCCGAGCCAGCGATAGCCGGGACAGTCGCGCATCGTCGCCCGGGCCGCATCGCCGAGCGTCGGGTCGAGCGCGGCACCGACGTGCGCGATGGTCAGCGCCGCGCGATCGTCCGCAGCGAGAAGACGCGCAGCGCGCATCAACGTTTCGGGATCCTTTTCGTCGCGCAGATGGCCGACGGCGACGAAGTCGGGATCGTCCGGCGACCGGGTCAGCGAAAGCGCCGGCGCCGACTGCACGATCACGATCGCCTTGGCCGATGCGCCGCTGTCGAGCCGCGTGAGTCCCTCCTCCTGCAGCACGACGATGCGGCTGGCACACTCGAGCGAATGTCGGGCGCACGGGTCATGGTCGAGGTCACGATACAAGTCGGTGCCGGTCAGGACGAGCACCAGCGGCGCCTCGGGTCGACGCTCGCGCCAGCGGGCGACCGACTCGGCGGAGCGGCGCGCATGCAGCGCGATCAGCAGATCGGCACCGTCGCCCTCGTGCCAGGAGCTCGCGACATTTGCCGTCGCGACGGGCGCGAGGAATCGTTGCCAGCGCGACGCGGTGTGCCAGTTCCCGTTGTTCGCGGCGGCGAACGCCGGCGAGACGATCGTCACGCGCGGTTTCGGCGAGGGCGCGACCTGCATCGAGCCATGATGGCACGCGCCACTCGTAGTCGGCGAGATGCTCTCGACTCCCTCCCGCGAGCGGGAGAGGGAGAAGTGCTGATTTTCGACCTGGCGCGCCGACGTGAGCACTGACCCGCGCCGACTCGCCGGCGCCGCGCTCGCGGCGGCTTTGCACGACAGCCGCGCGACGACGCTCGCGCGCACCTTCGATCGTGACGACTCCGCCTGGCGCGTGCCGCAGCAGGTGGGCGTCAACCCGATCGCCTGGGAGCTCGGCCACCTCGCCTGGTTCGCGGAGTTCTGGATCCTGCGCGGACCGCATCGCGTCGAGGCCGACGGCCGGGTCGTCGCCGAAAGAGCGGCGCGCATCGCCGGCCCCGACGCGATCTTCGATTCGTCGCGGCTCGCGCACGGCGAACGCTGGACCGCAGCGCTCCCCGATCGCGACGCGCTCTCGGCCCGGCTCGAGGCGCAGCTCGGCGCTTGCATCGAGGCGATCCCTGACGGGGACGACGACGGGAAGACCTATTTCCATCGTCTCGCCCTCTTCCACGAGGACATGCACGGCGAGGCGTTCGCCTGGTTGCGCGCGACGCTCGGCTGGCCAGCGCCCGAAGGGCTCGAGCTGGAGCCGATGCAAGCAGCGGAGCCGGTCGAGATCGCCGGCGGCGACATCGAGGTCGGCCGCGGCCCGGGCGACCGCGGCTTTTCGTTCGACAACGAAAGCCCGCCGCGGCGGACGCGCGTCGCGCCGTTCGAGATCGACACAGCGCCGGTGACGAGCGCGCAGTTCGAGCGCTTCGTCGATGCCGGCGGCTACGACGAGCCGACGTGGTGGCCGGGTAAGGCCGGCGCATGGCGCAGAAGTCAGGCGCGCGCCCGGCCAGAGCGCTGGCGCCGCAACCAGGCGGGGCAATGGCAGCAACGATGGTTCGATCGCTGGATCGCGCTCGACCCCGATGCAGCCGTGATCCACGTCAGCGCCTTCGAGGCCGAGGCCTACGCCCGCTGGGCCGGCCGCCGCCTGCCGGGCGCGGCCGAGTGGGAGCTTGCCGCGCGCGATCCGCGCTTTCGCTGGGGACGATGCGTCTGGGAGTGGACCGCCGACGCCTTCGGGCCCTATCCCGGATTCATCGCCGGACCCTATCGCGACTACTCCGCGCCGTGGTTCGGCGATCATCGCGAGTTGCGCGGCGGATCGTTCGCCACGCACGACCGCCTGCACCACCCGAGCTACCGCAACTTCTTCACCCCCGAGCGCAGCGACGTCTTCGCCGGCTTTCGCACCGCCGCTGCACGCTGAATCACAAAGGCTCTCGTCATGTTCCTCCTTCGCTCCCTTCTCGCCGGCGCCGCGCTCTTCGCCGGCATCGCTTCCGTCCCCGCCGCGTTCGCACAGGGCGGCGTCCTGCGCGTCTCGGCCATTCCCGACGAAGCGCCGACCGAGCTGCAGCGAAAGTTCAAGCCGCTCGGCGACTACCTCAAGCAGGAGACCGGGATGGACGTGCAGTTCATTCCCGTCACCGACTACGCTGCCGTTGTGGAAGGCCTGGCGACGAACAAGCTCGACCTCGCCTGGCTCGGCGGCTTCACCTACGTGCAGGCGCGGCTGCGCACCAACGGCGGCGTCGTGCCGATCGCGCAGCGCGCCGAGGACGCGAAGTTCACGAGCCGCTTCATCGTGCCGCTGAACAGCACGGCCAAGACGCTCGCCGACCTCAAGGGCAAGACCTTCGCCTTTGGCGCGCCGTCGTCGACCTCGGGCAGCCTGATGCCGCGCTATTACCTGCAACAGGCTGGCATCGATCCCGAGCGCGACTTCAAGTCGGTGGCGTTCTCTGGCGCGCACGACGCGACCGTCGCCTTCGTCGCTGCCGGCCGGGCCGAAGCAGGCGTGCTCAACGCCTCGGTGATGGACAAGCTCGTGGAGAGCAAGAACGCCAATGTCGAGAAGGTGCGCGTGCTCGCCGTGACGCCGCCCTACTTCGACTACAACTGGACGGTGCGCCCCGGCCTCGATCCGGCACTCACCAAGAAGCTCACCGACGCGTTCCTGAAGCTCGATCCGTCGCAGCCGGCGATGAAGGAGATCATGGACCTGCAGCGCGCCTCGAAATTCATCCCGACGAAGAACTCGAACTACGACGGCATCGAGTCGGCTGCGCGCTCGGCCGGACTCGTCAAGTAGGGCGAAGGTCGCATGACCGGCGACGTGCGCCTCGACGACGTCGGCTTCGTCCACGCCAACGGGCAGCGCGCGCTCGCCGGCGTCAGAGTCGAGCTCGCGCGAGGCGAGCGCGTCGCCGTGATCGGCCCCTCGGGCGCGGGCAAGACGACGCTGGTGCGCGTTCTCGGCACTTCGCTGCGGCCGACCGAGGGCCGGATCGAGATCGACGGCGGCGACCCGTGGACGCTCGGCGCGAGCGCCCTCAGGCGCCTGCGCTCGCACATCGGTGTCGTCCACCAGAGCGCGCCGATCCCGCCGCGGCTGCGCGTCGTCACCGCCGTGCTCGCTGGCCGGCTCGGCGCCTGGCCGACGTGGAAGGCGCTCGCTTCGCTGCTCGTCCCGGCCGATGCCGAAGGCGCGCGCGCAATGCTGGCGCGACTCGACCTCGGCGATCGCGTCTTCGACCGCTGCGACCGGCTCTCCGGCGGCCAGCTGCAGCGCGTCGGCATCGCCCGCGTGCTGTATCAGCGACCCGACGTCATCCTCGCCGACGAGCCGGTCTCGGCGCTCGATCCGACGCTCGCCGATCAGAGCGTCGGCGCGCTCGTCGAGGCGAGCGAGAACAGCGGCGCGACGCTGGTCGCTTCGCTGCACGCCGTCGACCTGGCGCTAAAGTGGTTCCCGCGCACGATCGGCATGAAGGCCGGCACCATCGTCTTCGACCGGCCGACCGCGGCCGTGACGCGGTCGATGCTGCACGAGCTCTACGCGACCGAAGGGCGCGTCCTGCCCGAGCAGGGCGTCGAGCCGATCGCCGAGGAGCGCGCCGGCAACGTTCTCGCGCTCAAGCGTCCGGGCTGCCAGTGAGCACGCTCGCCGCGGCATCGGTCGCGCAACCGTCGCTGCGCGATCCGGCGGCGTGGACGCGACTGACGACGCTCGTCGTCGTCCTCGCCGTGCTCTGGCCCTTGCTCGCGCTCGCCGACTTCCGTCCCTGGCTCCTCTTCGAGCCCGGCAACCTGCAGGTGATGGCGAGCTTCCTCGCCGGCTTCCTGCCGCCGTCGACCGCGCCCGACTTCCTCGCGCTTCTCGCCAAGGCGACGCTCGAGACGCTCGCGATAGCGACCGCCGGCATCGCCCTCGCCTTCCTGATCGCCGCGCCGCTGGCGGTGGTCGCGACGCGCGCCCTGGCGGTCTCGCGCATCGGCCCCGGACCCGGGCGCGGCCTCGGCGTCGCGGTGCG
>JAYVVB010000201.1:0-14616 GCA_043787455.1 Rhizobacter sp. | reverse complement strand
CAGCCAGGCCTGGGTGTCGTACCAGTACTTGATGTGCTCGTAGGTCTTGGTGTCGTAGCCGGTCGAGCCCGACGACATGTAGCTCTCGATCACGCCGGTGGCCATCGCCTGCGAGAGCTCGGCCGCCTGCACGGTGACCGGCTGCGCGCCGACGAGCTCGGCGATACGCGCCGTGGCCGGGCTGTAGGCGCGCCACTTCACGCCCTTCAGGTCGGCGGCGGAGCTGATCGGCTTGTTCACGTAGATGCCTTGCGGCGGCCACGGCACCGTGTAGAGCAGTATCATCCCGTGCTCGGCGAGCTTCGTCTGCATCACCGGCTTGCTCGCCGTGTCGAGCTTCTTCGCCGAGGCGTAGCTGTCGGCCAGGAAGGGCAGGCCGTCGACGCCGTAGATCGGCCACTCGTTCGAGTAGGCGGTGAGCAGGATCTCGCCGATCTGCGCCTGTCCGCCCTGGACCGCACGCTTGATCTCGTTGGCCTTGAAGAGCGAGGCATTGGCGTGCACCGTGATCTTCAGCTTGCCGCCGGTCGCCTTGTCGACGTCGCTCGCGAACTGGACCAGGTTCTCGGTGTGGAAATTGGTTGCCGGATAGGCGGCGGGCAGGTCCCACTTGGTCTGGGCCGATGCGCCGATGGCGACGCCGGCAAGGGTAGCGGCGGCAACGCGCGAGGCGATCCTCAGGTGACGAGCGACAGATTGCATGAAGACTCCCGCACTTTCTGGTTGAAGGCGAAAAGCATAGAGCGCGCCCTTCGCGTCGGCATCGGTTGTTCTCCCCGAAGCGCTTGCAGTCTAGGAAGATTAAAGATAAATTGTCAATAACTTTTCAACGTTTTGATTGGATCGGATGGCGAGCAGGCCTCAGCCGAAGAAGAAGGACGGAGCGCCGGGCATCGTCTCGTCGTCGCATCTCGTCTCGCCCAAGAGCGTCGAGCTCTCCGAGCTCGAGTTCGGCCTCATCGTCGCGTGGAATGCGTTCTCGCGCTGGGCCGTGCGCTGCATGTCGGCGGCCGGTTGCCCCGACCTCACGATCATGGACGTGCTCGTGCTGCATCACATCTGCCACCGCGCGCGCAACAAGAAGGTCGGCGACATCTGCTTCGTGCTCAACGTCGAGGACACGCACATCGTCGCCTACTCGCTGAAGAAGCTCGTCGGCGCCGATCTGGCGCAGGCCCACAAGGTCGGCAAGGAAGTGTTCTACAGCCCGACCGCGAACGGCGAGCGCGCGGTCGCGCGCTACCGAGAGGTGCGCGAAGCCTGCCTGATCGCCAACCTCGATTCCGATCGCAATGCCGATATCGGCGAGAGCGCTCGCCTCTTGCGAACGATGTCGGGGCTCTACGACCAGGCGGCGCGAGCCGCGACCTCGCTGTGAGCGCCACGCTTGGAATCGTCATGCTCGACACGAGGTTTCCGCGCGTGCGCGGCGACATCGGCCATCGGAAGACGTTCGCGTTCCCGGTCCGCTATTGCATGGTGCGCGGCGCTTCGCCGCGACGGGTCGTCATCGAGCGCGATCCATCGCTGCTCGCGCCGTTCATCGCGGCCGCACGTGAGCTGGAACGCGACGGCGCGAGCGCGATCACGACGAGCTGCGGCTTCCTCGCGCTCTTCCAGCGCGAGCTGGCCGAATCGGTGCGCGTGCCCCTCTGGACGTCGAGCCTGCTGCTCGTCGCCGAGATCGAAGCGCGTCTCGGCCCCGGTCGTCGCGCCGGCATCGTCAGCGCCGATGCGGCGTCGCTGACGCTCGATCATCTGCGCGCTGTCGGCGCTCCGGTCGATGCGCCGATCGAAGGTCTTGCCGCCGACTCGTCGTTTCGCGCAACGCTGCTCGACGACCTGCCCGAGCTCGACGTCGAAGAGGCGTCGCGCGCGACCGTCGAAGCCGCGCTGCGCCTCGTCGCGCGCCGGCCCGACGTCGCCGAGATCGTCCTCGAGTGCACCAACCTGCCGCCCCACGCCGACGCGGTGCGCGCCGCGACCGGATTGCCGGTGCACGACATCACGACGCTGATTGCCGAGCGCTTCGCCGTGGCAATGAACGAAGGACGCGCGTGACGACCGACCTCTCGCGCCGCTGGCAGTTCTGGATCGATCGTGGCGGGACCTTCACCGACGTCGTCGGCAAGCGGCCCGACGGCAGCATCGCGACGCTGAAGCTGCTCTCCGACAACCCCGAGCAATACCGCGACGCGGCCGTCGCCGGCATCCGCAGGCTCCTCAGGCTCGCGCCCGGCGCGCCGGTTACGCCCGAACGCGTCGAGTCGGTGAAGATGGGCACGACCGTCGCCACCAACGCGCTGCTCGAGCGCAAGGGCGATCCGACATTGCTGGTGACGACGCGCGGCTTTCGCGACGCCCTGCGTATCGCCTACCAGGACCGGCCGCGCCTGTTCGAGCGCCGCATCGTCCTGCCCGAGCTGCTCTACTCGCGCGTCGTCGAAGCGGGCGAGCGCGTCGGTGCCAACGGCGAGATCGTTCTCGCCATCGACGAGCGCGCGCTCGAGGCCGACCTGCGCGCCGCGTTCGCGGCCGGTCTGACGAGCGTCGCCATCGTCTTCATGCACGGTTGGCGCTTCCCTGCGCACGAGCTCGCTGCCGAACGCATCGCGCGCGCCATCGGCTTCGCGCAGGTGAGCGTCTCGCATCGCGTCAGCCCGCTGATGAAGCTCGTCGGCCGCGGCGACACGACCGTCGTCGACGCCTACCTTTCGCCGATCCTGCGCCGCTACGTCGACGAGGTCGCGGCCGACATGCCCGGCGTCGAGCTCTACTTCATGCAGTCGTCGGGCGGACTCGCCCGCGCCGACGCGTTCCAGGGCAAGGACGCGATCCTCTCCGGGCCGGCGGGCGGGATCGTCGGCATGGTGCGAACGGCCGAGATCGGACTCGGGCCAGAGCCGGTTCGGATCATCGGCTTCGACATGGGCGGCACCTCGACCGACGTCAGCCACTACGCCGGCGAGTTCGAGCGCGCCTTCGAGACGCGCGTCGCCGGCGTGCGCGTGCGCGCGCCGATGATGGCGATCCACACCGTCGCCGCGGGCGGCGGCTCGATCCTCGCGTTCGACGGTGCGCGCTTTCGCGTCGGGCCGCAGAGCGCGGGGGCGAATCCCGGGCCGGCGTGCTACCGGCGCGGCGGGCCGCTCACCGTCACCGACGCGAACGTCGCCCTCGGCAAGCTCCAGCCCGCGTTCTTCCCGGCGGTGTTCGGGCCGCGCGGCGACGAGCGACTCGACGGTGCGGTCGTCGCCGAGCGCTTCGCCGCGCTCGCGGCCGAGATCGAGCGCGCGACCGGCGTCGTGCGCTCGCCCGAGCAGGTCGCCGAAGGCTTCATCGACATCGCCGTCGGCAGCATGGCCAACGCGATCAAGAAGATCTCGGTGGCGCGCGGCTACGACGTCACGCGCTACACGCTGCACTGCTTCGGCGGTGCCGGTGGCCAGCACGCGTGCCGCGTCGCCGATGCGCTCGGCATGGAGCGCATCTTCGTGCACCCACTGGCAGGCGTGCTGTCGGCTTACGGCATGGGCCTGGCGGACCAGACCGTGATGCGCCAGGCGGCGATCGAGCAGCCGCTGGACGAGGCGAGCTCCGACATCGACGTGCGGCTCGCTGCGCTGTCGCAGGAAGCGCGGGTCGAGCTCGAAGGGCAGGGCGTCGCGACGGAGCGGATCGTCGTGCACCGGCGCGTCCACCTGCGCTACGAGGGCACCGACTCCGCGCTCGTCGTGCCCTTCGCCGACGCCGCGGGCCTGCAATCCGGCTTCGAAGCCGCGTACCGGCAGCGCTTCGCATTCCTGATGGACGGCCGCCGGCTGATCGTCGAGGCCGTGTCGGTGGAAGCAATAGGTGCGGGAGAAGCGCCTACGGAAGTCTCGCATCCGCTCGTCGCCGCGGCGCCGGCGCCGGTCGCCGCGACGGTGCGGATGTTCGGCGACGGCCGCTGGCACGACGCCGCGCTCGTGCAGCGCGCGAGCGCGCGACCGGGCCAGACCATCGCCGGTCCGGCCATCGTCGTCGAGAGCAACGCGACGACCGTGATCGAGCCGGGCTGGGCGGCGCGCGTCACGGCGCTCGACCATCTCGTCCTCGAGCGCACCGCCCCGCGCGAGACGCGTCGCGCCATCGGCACGACGGTCGATCCGGTGCTGCTCGAGGTCTTCAACAACCTCTTCATGAACATCGCCGAGCAGATGGGCCTGCAGCTCCAGAACACCGCCTATTCGGTGAACATCAAGGAACGGCTCGACTTCTCGTGCGCCCTCTTCGACGCCAACGGCAACCTGATCGCCAACGCGCCGCACATGCCGGTGCACCTCGGCTCGATGAGCGAGTCGATCAAGACGGTGATCGCGAGGAACGCCGGCACGATGAAGCGCGGCGACGTGTACGCGCTCAACGATCCATACCACGGCGGCACGCACCTGCCCGACGTTACTGTCGTCACGCCGGTCTATCTCGAGGACGCGAGTGACTTGCCGACCTTCTACGTGGGCTCGCGCGGCCATCACGCCGACATCGGTGGCACCACGCCGGGCTCGATGCCGCCGTTCTCGACGCGCATCGAGGAAGAGGGCGTGCAGTTCGACAACGTCAAGCTGGTCGAGGACGGCCGCTTCCTCGAAGACGAGACGCGCACGCTGCTCGAGAGCGGCCGCTGGCCGTCGCGTAATCCGGCGCAGAACATCGCCGACCTGAGGGCGCAGGTCGCGGCCAACGAGAAGGGCGTGCACGAGCTCGCGAAGATGGTCGCGCAGTACGGGCTCGATGTCGTCCAGGGCTACATGCGACACGTCCAGGACAACGCCGAAGAGTCGGTGCGCCGGGTGATCACGAAACTGAATGACGGTGCCTTCACGCTGCCGCTCGACAACGGCGCGAAGATCAGCGTCGCGATCCGCGTCGATGCGCGCAAGCGCAGCGCCACGATCGACTTCACCGGCACGTCGGCACAGCTGCAGAACAACTTCAACGCGCCGACGGCCGTGTGCATGGCCGCCGTGCTCTACGTCTTTCGCACGCTCGTCGACGACGAGATCCCGCTCAACGCAGGCTGCCTGAAGCCGCTCGAAGTGATCATCCCCGAGGGCTCGATGCTGAATCCGAAGGCGCCGGCCTCGGTCGTCGCCGGCAATGTCGAGACCTCGACCTGCATCACCAATGCGCTCTACGGCGCGCTCGGCGTGATGGCGGCGTCGCAGTGCACGATGAACAACTTCACCTTCGGCAACGCGCGCTACCAGTACTACGAGACGATCTCCGGGGGCTCGGGTGCGGGTCTCGTCTTCGACGACGAAGGCCACGCCATCGGCGGCTTCGACGGCACGTCGGTCGTGCAGACGCACATGACCAACTCGCGCCTCACCGATCCGGAGGTGCTCGAGTTCCGCTTCCCCGTCCGGCTCGACAGCTACGCGATCCGCTCAGGCTCGGGCGGATCGGGGCACTGGCACGGCGGCGACGGCGGCATCCGGCGCGTGCGCTTCCTCGAGCCGATGACGGCATCGATCCTCTCGAACGGCCGCCACAGCGGCGCCTTCGGCATCGCCGGCGGATCGGCGGGCGCGCCCGGCATCAACCGGGTCGAGCGCGCCGACGGCAGCAGCGAGGCGCTCGACCACATCGCCAGCGTCGAGATGCGGCCCGGCGACGTGTTCGTGATCGAGACGCCCGGCGGCGGCGGCTGCGGCGAGGCCTGACTCCCTCCGGACAGTCGCTCTTGGCAGCCGGCATCGAGTCAGGCGACACTCTCGCATGGCTCGATTCACCCTCCTTCCGCGCGGGCTCGTTCCCGCCTTTGCAGCTGCCCTCGGGTGCGCTGCGCTCTCCGGTCCGGTCGCCGCCCAGTCGGCGCTGGCCTCGTTCGGCAGCGTCGGCGGTGCGCCGCAGGCGCCGTGGAGGTTCATCGGCCTGCCGCAGCAGACCAAGCCCTTCACGCGCTTCTCGGTCGTCGAGATCGACGGCAAGCGCGCCGTCAAGATCGAGGCCGACGAGTCCTACGGCAACCTCGTTCATCCGGTGAAGTCGATGGCCGCGCCGGCGCACCTCGCCTGGAGCTGGCGCATCGAGAAGCCGCTCGAGCACGCCGACCTGACGCAAAAAAGCGGCGACGACACGACCGTGAAGGTGTGCGTCTTCTTCGACATGGCGATGGAGAACGTGCCCTTCGCCGATCGCCAGCTGCTGCGCTTCGCCCGCTCGAAAACGACCGACCCGGTGCCGACGGCGACCATCTGCTACGTCTGGGACCAGAAGCTGGCGGCAGGCACGGCCATCGACAACGCCTTCACGCGACGCCTGCGCTACATCGTCGTCGAGTCCGGCAACGACCGGCTCGACCGCTGGGTCGCCGAGAAGCGCGACGTCGCCGCTGACTTCACCAAGCTCTTCTCCGACGAGAACGGCCAGGCCGTGCCGCCGATCGTGGGCGTCGCCGTCGGCGCCGATTCGGACAACACCCACGCGCACAGCGTCTCGTACGTGAGCGGGGTCGTGCTCGAGCCCTGAGACTTGTTCGGCGCGCCCGTAGCGCGCCTTATTCCAGCGGACGAAAGGCGATCGTGATCGTCGGCGGCACGCGGCCGTCGACATCGCGCGGCAGGACCTCGGTTTTGTCGATCGCGCGCAGCACGGTCTCGTCCCACGCCGCCACGCCGCTCGGGATCACGAGCTTGCGACCGACGATGGTGCCGTCGGGCGCGACCCGCACCTCGACCGTCGCCGACGGATTGCCCGCGACCGGCGCCGTGAGCACGATGTTCGGCTTGATGCGGGCCTTGATCCGTCCCGCATAGCTCGCCGACGGGCCCGAGGTGCGCGCCTCGGTGCCGGTGGCGTTCGCTTCGTCGCTGCTGCCGGCCTGGCTCATCATCTTCTTCAGGTTCGCTTCGCGGATCGCGGCCTGGCTCGCGTCGTCCTTCTTCGCCTGCTCGGCGAGTTTCTTCTTGTCGGCCTGCTCGTCGGCGACATGCTGGCGCTCGCGTTCGATCTCGGCGCGCTTCGCCTGCTCGCGTCGCGCAGCCTCCGCCTTCTTCCGCACATCGAGGCGCTCGGCCTCCTCGCGCTGGACCTGCTCGCGCTTTGCCCGCTCGATCGCGATCTGGGCGTCGACCTGTGGCGCGACGGGAGCCGGCTTCGTCACCACGGGCGGCGCGGGCTTGGGCTCGGGGACCGGCTTGGGCTCGACGACCGGCGTCGGCTTCGGCTCGGGCGGCGGCGTCGGCCGCGGCGCCGCGATCTGCGGCACGGCCGACCACAGCTCGGCGACGACACCTTCGGGCTCGCTCGCCTTCCAGCGCACGCTCCACGCGATCGCAAGGATCAGGAGCGCATGTGCGATCAGCGCCAGCACGAGCCCCGAGCGCATGCCGGGCGGCTGGCGCGGCGCGAACGCATCGGGATGATGGAGCGTGGCGGTGATCATCGAGGATGTCGATCCGCGCGGGGCTAGTTCTTCTGGCTCTTCACCGAGAGGCCGACGCGCTGCACGCCGGCGCGTTGGAGGGCGTCCATCGCCTTGACGACGGCCTCGTAGCGCACGGCGCGATCGGCCGAGATGACGACTGGCGTGCCGTCGACGCCGCCCTGCGCTTCGCGCACGCGCGCGGCGACGTCGGCGAGGGCGAGCGGTGCGGCGTCCTTGCCGTCGAGACGCATGCGCAGCGTCTCGTCGCCGGCGACGATGAGCTCGATCACGTGCTGTTCGCTGCGCTGGCGTGCCTTGCCGACGCTCGGCAGATCGACGACACCGGTGGTGATGAGCGGCGCCGTGACCATGAAGATGATCAGGAGCACGAGCATGACATCGATGAACGGGACCATGTTGATCTCGCTGATCGTGCGCCGGCGCGAGGTTCGGTGGATGACGGCGGGCATGCGTTGCTCTCGTGCTCGGCCGTGCTCAGGCGCGCGCGATCGTCGCCGGCGCCGGCATCGCGCCCGCGTTTCGCTGCAGGATGTTGGAGAACTCCTCGATGAAGCTCTCGAGCTGGCCGGCGATGCGGTCGATGTCGCGCGAGAAGCGGTTGTAGGCGATCACCGCCGGGATCGCCGCGAACAGGCCGATCGCGGTGGCGACGAGCGCTTCGGCGATGCCCGGTGCGACCGTCGCCAGCGTCACCTGGGTCATGTTCGCCAGTCCGATGAACGCGTGCATGATCCCCCAGACCGTCCCGAACAGGCCGACGTAGGGCGAGACCGAGCCAACCGAGGCGAGGAACGAAAGGTTCGACTCGATGGCGTCGAGTTCGCGCTGGAAGCTCGCCCGCATTGCCCGGCGCGCGCCGTCGAGCAGGGCGCCGGGATCCATGACGCGCTTTTCGCGCAGCTTGAAGAACTCGCGCATTCCCGACGCGAAGATCCGCTCCATCGGCGCGTTGGACGGGCGCTCGGTCGCGTCGGTGTAGAGGTCGTTGAGGTTGCGCCCGGCCCAGAACTCGCGCTCGAACTCGTCGTTGGCGGCCCTGGTGCGGCGCAGGCCGAAGAGCTTGCCGAAGATCACGGTCCAGCTCGAGAGCGACGCGAGCATCAGCCCCGCCATCACGACTTGCACGACGGTGCTCGCGTGGAGCACGAGGGTGACGATCGAGAGGTCCTGGTTCATGGGGGGAGGTTGTCGCGGATGTCGTTGGGGATCCGGCAGGGTCGGAAAGTTCCGAGCTCGATGCAGCCGATGCGGATCGTCGCCTCGGCGAGCAATTCATCGGCCCGCCAGGCCTGCTGGCCGATCTCGAGGCTCGCCTGGCCGAGATGACGCACCTCGACGCTGATCGAGAGCACATCGTCGAGACGCGCGGGGCGACGATAGCGCACTGCCGTTTCGCTGACGACGAAGGCAATGCCGGCGTCGCGACGCAGCGCCTCCTGCTCGTGACCATGGCTGCGCAGCCACTCGCTGCGCGCGCGCTCGAAGAACTTCAGGTAGTTGGCGTAGAAGACGATGCCTGCCGCGTCGGTGTCTTCCCAGTAGACGCGCAGCTCGAAGCGAAATGGCGTGCGCCCGCTCGCGCTCATACGGAAACCTTCGCGCTTCGCGCTGCGGTATTCACCTTGGGAACTGCCCGGCGGCTCATCGCCTCGCCTCGCGGGCGAGCGCGTTCAAAGCCCCATCAGGGCTGGAGCTTCTTGTAGACCGGCCCCCAGACCGGGTGACCGGCCTCGGCCTTGTCGAGCGCAAAGCTGCGATCGGCCTCGCGGGCACGACGGAACTCGGTCTCGCATTCGGCGAGTCGTCCGGTTGCGCAGTCGATGAAGGCGAGCCGCTTGTGCGCCTCGGCGCGGTCGCGCGGCGAGGCCAGGCCAGTGACGAGGGCATCCTTGAAGAATCGTTCGGCGGGTTCGTATTGGGCGTCGTCATAGGCCTTCAATCCGGCCAGGAGCGACTTCTCGGCGGGTCGCGCGGCCACGTCGAGCAGGCCGACCGGCGCGGACGGCGCCTGCGCACAGGCGGCGAGCCACACGACCGCCGATGCTAGCGCGACGCGAAGCCCTGTCCTGGAGATGACGCCGGAGATGACGGCCGAGCTGGCCGTGCCTGCGTCTCGTTGCCTCACGGGCCGAACTTGTGGCGCAGGGTCACGCTCTCGCCCGCGGTGACGTTGACCGAGGTCGAGTACGGCGCGAAGTCGCCGTTGCGGACGACGATCTGATGCCGTCCTTCGGCGAGCGCGAGCTCGGTGATCGGCGGCGCCGCGCCAGACGAGGCGCCGTCGACCTCGACCAGGCCCCAAGGGCTGATCGCGATCTTCACCGTGCCCGTGAGCGGCGCGACGAGCGACGCCGCCGACGCGATCCGGGCTTCGCTCTCGCGCAGCTCGCGCGCCTCGCGGGCGCGGCGCTCCTTCGCTGTTTCGTGCGCCGGCTTGACGACGGCGGCGGTGGTCGTCGCGATCGGCGCCTTTGCGGCGCCCGGTGGTGCCGGCGTCGGCGCAAGCATGGTGGCCGCATGAGCCGAGGCGGCGTCGGCCGAGCTCGCATCGACGGCGAGCGAAGCGGCGAGCTCATGCGTCTCGCCGCGGGCGACGACGTCGACGCCGGCGAGCGGTACCGCCGGGTCCGCTGCGAGGTCGATCGCCTGTGAGGCTGGGGGCGCTGCCCGCTCGGTGGTCGCGGTGATTGGCGCGGCCGCCGTCCCGGTCGCGCCGGCGACGTCGTTGGCGACGGTGCGTGCCGGCGCAACATCGACCGGCGTCGGTGTGTGGCTCTCCGTCCCCACGGCGGCGGCGCCGCTGTCGCCCGCGCGCGCTGAAGCGCCGAACCAGAGCCCCGCGCTCGCGGCCACGATTAGCGCCAGCGTCCCGCCGACGATCCAGCCGAGCCGCCGTTGCGGCGCAGCCGGACCCGCCGGGGCAGCGACCGCTTCGCCCTCGGAACTCGTCGGGTTCTCGTCGAGCCACTGGCGCAGCTCGCGCGCGAACGAGCGCGCCGAGCGGAAGCGCTGCTCGGGTTCCTTAGCCATCGCTCGCGCCGCGATCGCGGCGAGCGCCTTCGGCACGGTGGCGTCGACCTTGTTGGCGAGCGGCGGCTCGTGGTTGAGCACGGCCTCGCGGATCTGGGCCAGCGTCTCGCCGCGGAACGGCTTGGTGTCGGTCAGCAGCTCGTAGAGGACGACGCCGAGCGAGAAGACATCGGCGCGGCGGTCGCTGATCTCGCGCCGCACCTGCTCGGGCGCCATGTAGTAGGGTGAGCCCGCGCCCGAGTGCGCGTCGGCGCTTTCCCGCCGGTGCGCGACGCGGGCGATGCCGAAGTCGAGCACGCGCGGCTGGGTACGCCCGACCATGAAGATGTTGGCCGGCTTGATGTCGCGATGGATCACGCCCTTCGAGTGCGCGAAGGCGAGCGCGTCGGCGACGCGGCGGACGATGAGCGCGGCCTGCGCCGGCGTCGCGCGCCAGCCTTCCTGGCGAAGCTGGCGCAGGTCGCGGCCCTTCAACAGCTCCATCGCGATGTAGGCGCGCTGGTCGCTGATGCCGGCGTCGAAGACGGTGACGATGTGCGGGTGGCTGAGGCCACCGGCGGCGCGGGCCTCGTTGATGAAGAGCGCGTTGAAGGACTCGCGCTCGTTGTCGGCGACCTCGACGTTGAGCGTCTTCACCGCGATCAGGCGCGACAGCAGCGGATCGTGGGCCGCGAACACGGTGCCGAGGCCGCCGATGCCGAGCTGGTACTTGAGCGCGTAGCGGCCGATGTGGCCGATCGTCGGCATCGCGCCGTCGGCCGGCTTGACGACGAGGCCAGAGAACGCGGCGACGGCCGGTGTCGCGGCTGGCGGCGGCGGATCGGAGTCGCTCCAGAGCGCGACGCCGGGCAGGCTCGGAGTCGCCGCGGGCAGCGATTCGCCGGAGGCGGCGGGTGGTGGCGTCGAAGTGCTCACCGCGCCAGCTTACGTGAGGCCCGTGGCGCGAAAGCGTGAAATACGCTTCGCCGCAAACGTTCGTAACACAAGCTCACCAATGACCACCGACGCGTCACAAGCGCGCCGCGCTCAGGTCGCGCGCTTAGCCGCGTTCTGCGCGGGCAGCGCTCACCTCGATAGGGCGCAGCGCGCCGGCGGCCTTGTCGAGCACGCCATTGACGTACTTGTGGCCGTCGGTGCCGCCGAAGCTTTTCGCGAGCTCGACGGCCTCGTTGATCGCCACCTTGTAGGGGATCTCGATGCAATGCATCAGCTCGTAGGTACCGATCATCAGCGCCGCATGCTCGATCGGCGAGAGCAGCTCGGTCTTGCGATCGAGGTGCGCCGAAAGCGCCGCATCGATCGCCGCGGCTTCCTTGATCGCGCCGTGGAGGAGGAGATCGAAGTGGGCAAGGTCGCACTTGTCGAAGCCGTCCTGCTCGCGCACGTGGGCATCGACGACGCCGGCGTCGGCGCCGCCGAGGAGCCATTCGTACAGCCCTTGCAGGGCCAACTCGCGCGAGCGCCGCCGCGCCGACTTCCTGGTGCCCCCACGCTCCCTGCGTTCGCTGCCCCCCGAGCGGGCGCGGCCGGGCTTGGGAGCGGCCGGGCGCCCGGCCGGCGCGCGCTCGTCGGCCTCGCTCACGACAGCTCGTCCAGCAGGTTGGCCATCTCGACCGCGACCCGCGCCGCGTCGCGCGCTTTCTCGTCGGCGCGGGCCTCGGCCTGTGCAACGTTCTCGCACGTGAGGATCGCGTTGGCAACGGCGATGCCGTGGTCGAGCGCGACCCGCGTCACCGCCGCGCCGCTCTCGTTGGCGACGAGCTCGAAGTGATAGGTCTCGCCGCGGATGACGCAGCCGATCGCGACCAGGGCGTCGTGATCGTCGCCATCGGCGAGCGCGTTGAGGGCGACGCCGATCTCGAGCGCGCCCGGCACCTGCACGTGCGTGATGTCGGCGGCAGCGACGCCGAGCGCTTCGAGCTCGGCGATGCAGGCCGCGGCCATGCGATCGGTCAGGGTCGCGTTGAAGCGGGCCTGGACGACGCCGATGCGCAAGTCGCGCCCGACCAGGCGCGCCGCGCTGCCGCGCTCACCGCCCTGCATGCACGACCGGAGGCGCGGCGACGGCCGGCTCGTCGGCGAGGTAGCCGGTGACCTCGAGGCCGTAGCCGAAGAGGCTCGGCATGCGGCGCGGGCTGCCGAGCAGCTTCATGCGCGCGATGCCGAGGTCGCGCAGGATCTGCGCGCCGATGCCGTAGGTGCGCAGGTCCATCGGCATCGCCGGTGGTCGCGCGCCGCGACCCAGGGTGAGCACGTGCGGCAGGAGCGCCGCAGCGTCCTCGCCGCAGTTGAGGAGCACCGCCGCGCCGCGCTCGCCGCGTTGCAACGCGGCCAGGGCGCGCGGCAGCGGCCACGAGTGATCGCCCGGGCCGGCGTCGAGGAGGTCGAGCACCGAGAGCGGCTCGTGCACGCGCACCAGCACTTCGTCGGCCTCGGTCCAGCTGCCGTGCGCGAGCGCCAGATGCAGCCCGCCGGTGCGATCGCGGTAAGCGGTGCAGGCGAACTCGCCCTGCTGCGTCAGCATCTTCCTGGTGCCGACGCGCTCGATCAGCGATTCGTTGCGGCTGCGGTGCTCGATCAGGGCGGTGATCGTGCCGATCTTCAATCCATGCTTCGCGCCGAACTCGACGAGATCGGGCAGGCGCGCCATCGTGCCGTCGTCGTTCATCACTTCGCAGATCACGGTGGCGGGCGTGAGGCCCGCCATCGCCGCAAGGTCGCAGCCGGCCTCGGTGTGGCCGGCGCGCATGAGGACGCCACCGTCTTGCGCCTGGAGCGGAAAGATGTGGCCGGGCTGGACCAGGTCGCTCGGCCTCGCGTCGCGGCGCACCGCGGCCCGCACCGTGCGCGCCCGGTCGGCGGCGGAGATGCCGGTGGTGACGCCGGTGGCGGCTTCGATCGAGACCGTGAAAGCGGTGCCGTGCTGGGCGCCGTTCTTCGCCGTCATCGGCGGCAACTGCAGGCGCTCGCAGCGCTCGCGCGTGAGCGTGAGGCAGATCAGACCGCGGGCGTACCGCGCCATGAAGTTGATCGCCTCGGACGTGACGTGGTCGGCGGCGAGGATCAGGTCGCCTTCGTTCTCGCGGTCTTCCTCGTCGACGAGGATGACCATCCGGCCGGCGGCGAGGTCGGCGACGAGCTCGGGAATCGGTGCGATCGACATGGCTGAAATTGTAGGTGGCTGAGGGGGCGAGTCTCGTGACGGGTCAGCGGGCGTGCCCACTGGCCATCATGCGCTCGACATAGCGCGCGATCGTGTCGATCTCGAGGTTGACCCGGGCGCCCGCGGCGAGGCGGCGCAAGGTCGTCTGCGCGACCGTGTGCGGGATCAGGTTGACGCTGAATTCGCACGCCGTCGCGGCGTCGGTAAGGCGATTGACGGTAAGGCTGACGCCATCGACTGCGACCGAGCCTTTCTGCGCGAGGAAGCGCGCGAGCGCCAGCGGTGAAGCGACGCGCAACTCCCACGATTCGCCGACGCGCTCGAAGCGCGTGACGGCGCCGACGCCGTCGACGTGGCCGCTGACGAGATGGCCGTCGAGGCGATCGCCGGCGCGCAGCGCCTTCTCGAGGTTGACCTCGCCCGGCGTGTCGAGCCCGGCCGTGGTGGCGAGGCTCTCAGCCGAGACCTCGACGGCGAAGCGGCTCGCCCTCGGATCGAGCGAGACGACGGTCATGCACGCACCGGCGAGGGCGACGCTGTCGCCGATGGCCGTGCTGTCGAGCCAGCCGGCCGGCACTTCGAGCGTCAAGCCCTTGCCGAACGACGCGCTCGTGCCGAGCGACCGGACCTCTACGATGCGGCCGACTGCGCTGACGATGCCGGTGAACATCGCCCCATTGTCCTCGTCGCCGCGCCGCGCGACGTCGCCGAGGCGTCATCGCCGGGACGACCTCAGGCGCGGGGTCGAAGGATCAGACGCAGGTCGTCACCTACGGCGTCGACGCGTGTGAAGACGAAGCCGAGCGCTTCGTCGAGGCGGGCGATCGGTGCGAGCGCCGCCAGGCCGCGGCCGCTGCCGACGAGTCGCGGCGCGACGTAAACGAGCAGCTCGTCGACGAGCCCGGCTGAGAGCAGCGAGGCGTTGAGCTTCTCGCCGGCCTCGACGTGGAGCTCGTTGATGCCGCGCTGTGCGAGGTCGGCGAGCATCGCG
>JAYVVB010000200.1:0-4025 GCA_043787455.1 Rhizobacter sp. | reverse complement strand
AGGTACAGGTCCAGCAGGCGTTGGCGCGACGCCGAATGCCAGCCGTCGTCGTGATCGCTGCCGAAGAGGGTACCGCCGTAGGTCGCACCCGCATCGGCGGCAAATGCCCAGGCATCGACCCACACCTGTTCCCGATCGAGGCCTGCGCGTCCTGCTTCGAGCCGGACAAGATCGTCGCGTCCGAGCAGCTTGCGCAGGCGAAGCAGGGCCATGTCGAACGAGCCCTTGGCACTCGCGCCGTCCGCCTCGGGCCAGAGGGCGTCGATGATCGTCGTCGCGGCCACCGGCGCTGGCCCCTGGGCGACGAGCAGCTTGAGAAGGTCGATCGGCTTCTTCTGCGGCCGCGCGCCGAAGGTGATCGGCAGGCCATCGACCGAGACCTTGAACGTGCCGAGCGCTTCGATCCGGAGCCGCCAGGGCCATTCGCGCGGATAGCTCTCCTTGGCCGGCAACTGGCGTTTGCGTACGACCTCGCCGATGAAGTCGGCAGAGTCGCCGGCCAGCAGCGCACCGGCCAGGAAATCCGCAGTGGTGCGCGGCGTGGCCAGGTAGAAGGTGACCCACCGCAACGACGATGCGCGCTCGAGCACGGCGCTGCGCAGCGCCGGAAATGCGACCGGATCTTGAACGGCTGCCCGCTGTACCGCGACCAGATCGCATCGGCATTGCGTGATGTCGCGATCCCGGCCCGATTGATGCCCGATCAGGTCGGCGTAGATGGCTTCGGCACGATCCCAATGGCCGAGTTGCGAAAGCATCGCCGCATGGCCTATGAGGTAGGTCTGCTGACTCGCCGGAGAGCTCTCGGAGCGTGCCGCTGCCTCGGTCGACTGCGCATAGAACAGCAGCGCCTCGGTAAGTGATTCGGCGCGCGAGCAAGCCTGGCCGCGCAAAAAGTAGTACCAGGCCGCAGCGGTCGGACGCCGAAAATCCGTGATCTGGCTCAGTCGCTCGCAAGTTTCGCGTGCGAGCCTGTCGTCGAGCCGCAGGTTCGCGTGAAAACCGCGCACGGAGAGGACGGTCGCCTCAAGGTGCGGCAGCGAATGCCGCGACGAGATCGCCAGCGCCTCCTCCTCTGCCGCAGAGACGTCGATGCGCGACCTGTCGCGCTTCCGGGGCGGACCGATCGTGAACGCGCAGCGATAGACGCAGTGCCACGCCCGGCCTCGATGCAGGGGGCTTCCGCGCCCGTGCTGCAGCGCCGGACCGATGCCCGACAGAACGCGATCGAACAGCGCCTCGTCGTCTTCGAACTCGGCGTACTCGAGCAAGGCCATGGCGGCCGCGAGGCTGGCGTCGTCATCGAGCAGCGGCCCGGAGCCGAACGCGAGGCCGACGAGAGCATCGCGCACTGCCAGCGTCTTCGGAGCGAGATAGTCGGTCGCGGAGTCTGCGAACACGCGCGCCAGCTCACCCGCCAGCCACCAGGCGCGAGAGGAGGGATCCAGCGCATCGAGTTGCGTGGCATCGAGTTCGGTGGCGCTCATCCGGCTTCCCCAGAGGCGCAACCCGGCGTTGGTTGCGGAACCGAAGTTCAAGGCCATCAGGGCCGTACGCGCGCACAGTCCGCAACCGACCGGGTCGGCCGCGGCCTCGAACGCCGCATGCGCCTCCTCGAGAAGGGGCAGCGCCTCGAATTCGTCCAGAGCCATCTGCGACCGGGCACGCCAGTAGAGTCGCCACGGGTCGCCATCGGTCTCGCCGTGCAGGAGCTCGTGGAATGCTCCGCGGCTGTACTCGGGCGGCACTGCGGATCCGAGCGGGCCGGAAGGCTTCGTGTCGCCGTGTCGACGGAAAATCAAAGGGCGACTGGACGCGCTGGTCGCCATATCCGAGCTCCGGGTTTGGCTTGATTCTAGGAGGCCTGGGGTCGCGGTTGCTCGCCTCCGAGACCGGATCCGTGACTCAGGATGCCCAGGGATGTCACGTCGCCAGCAGCGCCTTGACGTGGGTCTCGATGAAAGCGCGGTCCTCCGGCTGGAAGGCCGGGTTGCCGGCCCGATGGCCCCACACCGAAGGAATCGGCTTCAACTCGGCATGGCGCAGGTGCTGCATCTCGACCCGGTTGTCGTCGACTTGGAAGTACAGGTCGTGGTCGCCCGGCATGAGCAGCACGCGCGCCTCGATGGCGGCGAGCGCCCTGGCCAGGTCGCCACCGTAGAGGTCGTTGGCGCTGATGTCGCCGCTGCGCCAGGTGCGGAACTGGGCGAGCAGATCGGCCGGGTTGCGGCGGGCGAAGTTGCTGTCCCAGAAGCGCACCAGGTAGTCCTCGAGGGAGGTCGCGCCGAAGGTGCGCCAGAGCTCCTCGCGGTAGAAGGTCTGCGACAGCGCCCAGCCGGCGTAGACGCGGCCCATCGCCTTGAAGCCGCGCACCGGCTTCTCGCTGAAGACACCGTCGCGATAGGCGCTGTCGGCCATCAGAGCGTGGCTGGCGCCGTCGATGAAGACCTGGTTGTGCGGCGCGCAGCGCGCCGAGCCGCAGACGACGGCGATGCGCTCGACGGCCTCTGGAAACAGCGCCGCCCAGTGATAAGCCTGCATCGCGCCCATCGACCAGCCGTAGACCAGCGCGACGCACTCGACGCCCCAGAGCTCGCGCAGCATCCGCCGCTGCACGCTCACGGCATCGAAGTAGCTGATGTCGGGATAGGCGCCATCTACGAACGGCGGCGTGTTCGAGGGCGAGCTCGACAGGCCGTTGCCGAGCAGGTCGACGATGACGATGAAGTAGCGCGACGGGTCGAGCGCGCCGCCTTCGGCGACCATGAATTCGATGTCGGCGTGCTGGGCGCTGTAAGACGTCGGGTAGACGATGACGTTCGAGCGGGTCGCGTCGAGCGTGCCGAAGGTCTTGTACGACACGAGCATGCGCGGGAAGACGCGGCCGGATTGGAGGACCACGTCGCCGGCCTGGAAGATCTGCGCTGCGGAGTTCATGGAGGCGATCATGACCGACCCGAACGATCGTCTGTTGTCGTGCTATACCCGGGCGCCCCGCGATACGCCCATCACAACATGGAGACAACCATGCCGACCAAGACGTCCCGTCGGGTCGCGATTGCCGCGACCCTCTTCCTGTGCGCATCCGGCACCTTCGCCCAGACCGCACCGCTCGCGCCGCGCCAGGTGCCCGCGAAGACGATCCCCGTGCCGAACACGGTGAGCCCCGAGCTGCAGCTGATCATCGCGCAGCCGCTGCGCACCGCATGGGACACGCCGCCGACGACGGGCGAAGGCTGGAAGCAGCTCGCCGAGAGCATCCGCGCCGGTGCCGCGCCGAACGTCGAGGCGATGCGGCAGCGTCTCCAGGTGAAAGTCGAGCCCGGCACGATGGCCGGAGTGAAGATCTACACCGTCACGCCGGAGAAGGTGCTGCCGGAGAACGCCGACCGCGTGCTGGTCCAGATCCACGGCGGCTGCTATGTGCTCAACCCCGCGGAGGCCGCATTGCCCGAGGCGATGCTGATCTCGGCGATGGGCGGCTTCAAGGTCATCGCGGTCGACTACCGCATGCCGCCCGAGGCCTACTTCCCGGCCGCGCTCGACGAGTCGATGGCGGTCTACAAGGAAGTGATCGCGAAGACCGACCCCAAGCGCGTCGGCCTGATCGGCACCTCGGCCGGCGGCGCGCTGGTGCTCGAGATGGGACTGCGCGCCAAGCAGCTCGGCCTGCCGATGCCGGGCGCGATCGCCTCCGGCACGCCCATGTCGGACAGCACGAAGACCGGCGACACGTTCTACACCAACGCCATGCTCGACAACGTGCTCGTCTCGACCGAAGGCTTCTGCGACGCCGCCGCCGCGTTCTACGCCCACGGCCACGACCTGAAGGACCCGCTGATCTCGCCCATCTACGGCGACATGAGCGGCTTCCCGCCGACGATCCTCACCTCGGGCACGCGCGACCTGCTGCTCAGCAACACGGTGCGCGTGCACCGCAAGCTGCGCAACCTCGGCATCGATTCGTTCCTGCAGGTCTACGAAGGGCAGTCGCATGCGCAGTACGGGCGCGACGACCGGATCCC
>JAYVVB010000199.1:0-3145 GCA_043787455.1 Rhizobacter sp. | reverse complement strand
CATCGGCACCAGGCTCATCGACTCGGCGCCGCCGGCGATCAGCACGTCGGCCTCGCCGACGCGGATGCGGTCGGCGGCCATCTGGATCGCCGTCAGCCCCGACGCGCAGAAGCGATTGACCGTGACCCCGCCGACCGGCTTCGCAAAGCCGCAGAGCGCGACCGCGATACGCGCCATGTTCATGCCTTGCTCGCCCTCGGGGAACGAGCAGCCGACGATCGCGTCCTCGATCGCCCCGGGGTCGAGCGACGGCACCTGCTTCATGGCGCTGCGGATCGCTGCGACCAGCAGATCGTCGGGCCGCGTGTTCCTGAAGAAACCGCGCCCCGACTTGCCGATCGGCGTGCGCGTCGCGGCGACGATGTAGGCATCCTGCACTTGCTTGCTGCTCATCGCATCGTCCTCAGTTGCGGACCGGTTTGCCGGTCGAAAGCATGCCCATGATCCGTTCCTGCGTCTTCGGGTGATCGAGCAAGGCGCAGAAGCGGTCCCGCTCCATCGTCATCAGGTACTCCTCGCTCACGAGCGAGCCCGCGTCGACGTCGCCGCCGCACACGACCTCGGCGATCAGGGTCGAGACGTGGAAGTCGTGGGCGCTGATGAAGGCGCCGTCGCGCATGTTGACGAGCTGGGCCTCAATCGTCGCGATCGCGTTGCGGCCCGCGACCGGGAAGAGCGTCTTCGCCGGCGCGCGCCAGCCGCTCTCGCTCATCGCTTTCGCCTGCTGCGTCGCGACGTGGAGCAGCTCGTCCTTGTGCGGCACGATGACGTCGCTCCATTGCAGGTAGCCGAGCTTCCTGTTCTCGATCGCGCTCGTGCCGACCCTGGCGGTCGCGGCGCTCGTGAACGGGTCGGTGAGGAACTTCATGATGTCGGCATTGGCGTTCGCGGCCGATGCCATCTCGGCGGCGCGGCGCGCGACGTGGGTCAGGCCGCCGCCCGCGGGCAAGAGGCCGACGCCGACCTCGACGAAGCCCATATAGCTCTCCATCGCCGCAACCCGACGCGACGCGTAGAGAGCCATTTCGCAGCCGCCGCCGAGAGCGATGCCACGCACCGCGGCCACGACCGGCACGGCCGGATAGCGCATGCGCAGCATCGCGTCCTGCAGCTTTTTCACCTCGGGCACGATGCCCTTGCCGCCGCTCTTCATGAAGATCGGCATCAGCGCCTCGAGGTTGGCGCCGGCCGAGAACACCTCGTCGGGCGACCAGATCACGAGCCCCTGGTAAGACTGCTCGGCGAGATCGATGGCCTTGAGCAGGCCCTCGATCACGCCCGGGCTGATCAGGTGCAGCTTGGCGGTGATGCTCGCGATCAGCACCTCGCCGTCGAGCGTCCAGACGCGGACGTCGTCATTCTTGAAGACCTGGGTGCCCGACTTCAGCGGCACCGCCGAATCCGCGCCCGCGACGCTGTCGCGAAACGCCTGGCGCTGATAGACCGGCAGCGTGCTCGGCGCGACGAAGCGCGCGTGCGCCGCGCTGTACGAGCCTTCCGGCCGATGCACGCCGGCGTCGGTGCCGCCGAGCCCGTCGAAGACCCAGGGCGGCAGCGGCGCGCTGCTGAGGGCCTTGCCGGCGTCGATGTCGTCCTTCACCCATTGCGCGACCTGCGTCCAGCCGGCCTGCTGCCAGAGCTCGAACGGCCCCTGGCTCGCGCCGAAGCCCCAGCGCATCGCGAAGTCGATGTCGCGCGCGCTCTCGGCGACGTCGGCGAGGTGGACCGCGGCGTAGTGGAAGCTGTCGCGCAGGATCGCCCACAGGAACTGGGCCTGCGGGTTTTTCGAGTCGTGCAACAGCTTCAGTCGCTCCGCCGGCGGCTTCTTCAGGATCCGCGCGACGACCTCGTCGGCCTTGCCGCCTCCGACGACATACGTGCCGGTCGCGGCGTCGAAGCGCTGGATGTCCTTGCCGACCTTCTTGTAGAAGCCGGCGCCGGTCTTCTGCCCGAGCGCGCCGGCGTCGAGCAGCTTCTGCAACACCGGCGGCGTCGCGTAGGCCGCGTAAAAGGGATCGTCCTTCAGGTTGTCCTGCAGCGTCTTGATGACATGCGCCATCGTGTCGAGGCCGACGACGTCGGCGGTTCGGAACGTGCCCGAGCTAGCGCGGCCGAGCTTCTTGCCGGTGAGGTCGTCGACGACGTCGTACGTGAGGCCGTAGGTCTCGGCCTCCTTCATCGTCGCAAGCATGCCGGCGATGCCGACGCGGTTGGCGATGAAGTTCGGCGTGTCCTGGGCGCGCACGACCGACTTGCCGAGCGCCGTCGTGACGAAGGCCTCGAGGTCGTCGAGGATCTTCGGCTCGGTCGTCGGCGTCGTGATCAGCTCGACCAGCGCCATGTAGCGCGGCGGGTTGAAGAAGTGGATGCCGCAAAAGCGCGGCTTGATCGCCTCGGGCAGCACTTCCGAGAGCTTGGTGATGCTGAGGCCAGAGGTGTTGCTGGCGACGATCGCGTGCGGCGCGATCGCCGGCGCGACCTTGGTGTATAGGTCGAGCTTCCAGTCCATGCGCTCGGCGATGGCCTCGATGATCAGGTCGCAATCCTTCAGCTTGTCGAGGTGCTCTTCGTAATTCGCGGCCTCGATCAGCGCGGCGTCCTCGGCGACGCCGAGCGGCGCGGGCTTGAGCTTCTTGAGGCCCTCGATCGCCTTCGTGACGATGCCGTTCTTCGGCCCGTCCTTCGCAGGCAGGTCGAACAGGATCACGGGGACGCGGACATTGACGAGGTGGGCCGCGATCTGCGCTCCCATCACCCCGGCGCCGAGAACGGCGACCTTGCGAACGTTGAATCGATTCATGGGGGTTCCCGGTTATTCGACGCGGATCCAGGTCTGGGTACGGCCCAGAAGCGAGATGCCGATGAAGCCGCGCACCTCGAGCTTGGCGCCGTTGTCGACGAGCTTCATCTTCGACTGGTAGACCTTGCCGTTGTTCGGATCGAGGATGTCGCCGCCCTCGAAGACCGCCTTGTCGTCGGCGCTCTGCTTCATGTTGCGGACGATGGTCATGCCGAGGATCGGCTTGTCCTTGCGCTCGCCGCCGCAGTCTTTGCAGACCGCGTCCTTGGGCGTATCGGGGTCGAGGAACTTGTCGACCTTGCCGCTGTAGACGCCGTTCGCCTCGACGATGCGAATGAGCGACTT
>JAYVVB010000198.1:0-4674 GCA_043787455.1 Rhizobacter sp. | reverse complement strand
CACCAACGCCATCCTCACGACGTTCAACGAAGTGAACATGGCGCCGGTGATCGAGATGAGGAAGCGCTTCCAGGAGAAGTTCGAGAAGGAGCACGGCGTCAAGATCGGCTTCATGAGCTTCTTCGTGAAGGCCGCGGTCGCGGCGTTGAAGCGCTACCCGGTGATCAACGCCTCGGTCGACGGCAACGACATCGTCTACCACGGCTACTTCGACATCGGCATCGCCGTCGGCTCGCCGCGCGGCCTGGTCGTGCCGATCCTGCGCAATGCCGACCAGATGAGCTTCGCCGACATCGAGAAGAAGATCGCCGAGTACGGCAAGAAGGCCGGCGACGGCAAGCTCTCGCTCGACGACCTCACCGGCGGCACGTTCTCGATCTCGAACGGTGGCGTCTTCGGCTCGATGCTCTCGACGCCGATCATCAACCCGCCGCAGTCGGCGATCCTCGGCGTCCACGCGACCAAGGACCGTGCCGTCGTCGAGAACGGCCAGATCGTGATCCGGCCGATGAACTACCTCGCGATGTCGTACGACCACCGCATCATCGACGGCCGCGAGGCGGTGCTCGGCCTGGTCGCGATGAAGGAAGCGCTCGAGGATCCGGCCCGGCTCCTGTTCGACATCTGATCATGGCCACGACCCCATCTCTGCCGACATCGTTCGACGTCGTCGTCATCGGCGCCGGTCCCGGCGGCTACATCGCCGCGATCCGCGCCGCGCAGCTCGGCTTCACCGTCGCCTGCATCGACGAGTGGAAGAACGACAGGGGCGGCCCGGCGCCGGGCGGCACCTGCACCAACATCGGCTGCATCCCATCGAAGGCGCTGCTCCAGTCGTCAGAGAATTTCGAGGAGGCCGGACATCAGTTCGCCGACCACGGCATCGTCATCGACAAGCTCTCGATCGACGTCGCGAAGATGATGGCGCGCAAGAAGACCGTCGTGAAGCAGAACAACGACGGCATCCTCTATCTCTTCAAGAAGAACAAGGTCACGTTCTTCCATGGCCGCGGCTCGTTCGTGCGTCGCGCCGACGGCGGCGTCTGGGAGATTGCGGTTGCTGGTGCGAAGCCCGAAGCGATCACCGGCAAGCACGTCATCGTCGCGACCGGATCGAATGCGCGCGCGCTGCCCGGCACGCCTTTCGACGAGAAGGACGTCCTGTCGAACGACGGCGCGCTCGCGATCGGCGCGGTGCCGAAGACGCTCGGCATCGTCGGCTCCGGCGTGATCGGGCTCGAAATGGGCTCGGTCTGGCGCCGCCTCGGTGCGCAGGTGACGGTGCTCGAAGCGCTGCCGACCTTCCTCGGCGCTGTCGACACGCAGGTCGCCGCAGAAGCGCAGAAGTCGTTCACGCGCCAGGGGCTGAAGATCGTCCTCGGCGTCAAGATCACGGGCGTGACGAGCGGCAGCGGCGGCGTGAGCGTCGCCTACGTCGACGCGGCAGGCGGCACGCAGACGCTCGCTTGCGACAAGCTCATCGTCTCGATCGGCCGCGTTCCCAACACCATCGGCCTGAACGCCGAGGCGGTCGGCCTGGCGCTCGACGAGCGCGGCTTCGTCGCCGTCGACGACGACTGCCGAACCCACCTCGAGAACGTCTGGGCGATCGGCGATGTGGTCCGCGGCCCGATGCTCGCGCACAAGGGCGAAGACGAGGGCGTCGCCGTCGCCGAGCGCATCGCCGGGCAGAAGCCGCACGTCGACTTCAACACCGTGCCTTGGGTGATCTACACCAGCCCCGAGATCGCCTGGGTCGGCCAGACCGAGCAGCAGCTCAAGGCCGCCGGTCGCGACGTTCGCGTCGGCACGTTTCCCTTCATGGCCAACGGCCGGGCGCGCGCGCTCGGCGACACCAGCGGCTTCGTCAAGGTGATCGCCGACGCGAAGACCGACGAGATCCTCGGCGTCCACATGATCGGCCCGATGGTCTCGGAGCTGATCGCCGAGGCCGTCGTCGCGATGGAGTTCAAGGCGTCGTCCGAAGACATCGGCCGGATCTGCCATGCGCATCCGAGCCTGTCAGAAGCGACCAAGGAAGCGGCGCTCGCCGTCGACAGACGGGCGCTGAACTTCTGAGTGGGAGTCCGCCAGCTCTACGAGCAGACGCTCGCTGAACGCGGCTTCCGTTCCGACCCGGCGCAGTTGCGCGCGATCGACTCGCTCGAGCGCTGCGAGACCGAATGGGCCGACTACAAGGCGCGACGCTCGAACGCGATCACCAAGCTGATCGCCCGGCCGCCGATTCCGCGCGGCGTCTATCTCTGGGGTGGCGTCGGTCGGGGCAAGAGCTTCGTGATGGACTGCTTCTTCACGGCGCTGCCGTTGCAGCGAAAAACGCGGCTTCACTTCCACGAGTTCATGCGCGAGGTGCATCGTGAGCTCGCCGAAATGCAGGGCACGAGCGATCCGCTGACCCACCTTGGAAAGAGCATCTCGCTCCGCTTTCGCCTGATCTGCCTCGACGAGTTCCACGTCGCCGACATCACCGACGCGATGATCCTGTATCGCCTGCTCGAATCGTTGTTCGAGAACCGCGTCAGCATCGTCACCACCTCCAACTTCCCGCCGGTCGGGCTCTATCCGAACGGCCTGCACCGCGAGCGCATCCTGCCCGCGATCGAGCTTCTGGAGGCCAAGCTCGAAGTTGTCAACGTCGACGCCGGCACCGACTACCGGCAGTCGACGCTGCAGTCGGTGGAGCTTTATCACACTCCCCTCGGCACCGACGCCGACGCGGCGATGAACGAAGCCTTCGAGCGCCTCGCCGAGGCCAAGGACGAGAGCCCGCTGCTGAAGATCGAGCACCGCGAGATCCGTGCCCGGCGCCGCGCCGGCGGCGTCGTCTGGTTCGATTTCAAGGAGCTCTGCGGCGGGCCGCGCTCGCAGAACGACTATCTCGAGCTCGCAACCCAGTTCCACACGCTGCTGCTTTCGGGCGTGCCGCAGATGTCGCCGCGGCTGGCGTCCGAAGCGCGCCGCTTCACCTGGCTCATTGACGTCCTCTACGATCGGCGCGTGAAGCTCATCATGTCTGCCGCGGTCGAGCCCGAGGCGTTGTACACGGAAGGGCCGCTGGTGCACGAGTTCCCGCGCACGGCCTCGCGACTGCGCGAGATGCGCTCGGCGGAATTCCTCGCCGAATCGCGCCGCACGGTCGACACTTCGCTGACATGAACACTCCCCGATCCGTTTGGCCGGCGCGATTCTGCGCCGTGGTCCTCGCCGCGATCGCGCTGCTCGCGAGCGCGATGGTGCGGGCCGCGCCCGCTGACGATGCGGAACGCGCGAAGCTCGGACAGGAGCGCGCGACGATCGACGCCCGGTACGCGGCGCGTCTGGACGAATGCCATCAGCGCTTCGTCGTGGCCTCGTGCGTCGAGGATGCCAAACGCGATCGCCGGCGCGGGCTCGATGCGCTTCGATCGCGGCAGATCGCGCTCGACGAGACGCAACGCAAGGAACGTTCGGCCGCACGCCGCTCCGAGCTCTCGGTCAATGCGGCCGAACAGGCCAGGCGCGAGGTGGCGCGAGCGAGCCGGCCAGCCGGAGCCGGCTCGGAACCCGCGGCCCACGATGACGAGGCGAGCCCGGCAAGCGAGACGCGTCGGTCCACCGGCGAGCACGCTGCGGCGTCGAAGCGTCAGAGTATCGGCACCGACGATCGCAAGTCGGACGCGAAGGCCGCCGGCGCCGCCGAACGTGCCGCCAAGGAAGGCCGCAGCCGTGCGACCTTCGAGGCGCGCCAGCAGCACGCGGCCGAGCATCGCGAGGAGGTGATCGGCAAGACGATCGAGCGCATGAAGGATCGTCCTGCGGCAACGCCGCTGCCGCTGCCCGGCGCGATCAAGCCTGCGCCCTGAGCGCGGCGTTGACGATCAGCTGAGCGACTCGACCCGGACCAGGGCGAGCGACAGGTTGTCGCCCGACCCGCGCGCGCGTTGACGTGCTTTGCCGACAAGCATCTCTGTCGCCTCGCGCGGCGGCAGCGCGTGCACGATGGCGCCGAGCTCGCGCGGCGTGAAGTAGTGCCAGAGACCGTCGCTGCACGACAGCACGCTGTCGCCGACCTCGAGCCGGTCGATGTGCTTCTGCGAGAGCGGCGGGTCCTGGAACGTGCCCAGGCAGCCGGTGAGCAGGTTCGACTGCGGATGGCTGTTGGCTTCTTCCTCGGTGATCTGGCGCTCGTCGACCAGGCGCTGGACGTAGGAGTGGTCGATCGAGCGCGTCACCATCTCGGCGGCGCGGAAGTGATAAATGCGCGAATCGCCGGCGTGGACGAAATCGCACTCGCGCGTCGGGCTGATCATGAACGCGGCGATCGTGCTGTGCGGCTCTTCCTCGGACGTGATCGCCGTGAGCTTGATCATCAGATGGGCTTCGAGCACGAGCTGCTTGAGGGCTTCGGCAGGATCGTCGCGAGCCGGCGAATAACGCTCGAACAGCTGCTGCGCAGTGAGGATCACCTGGTCGGAGGCCTTGCGCCCGCCGCTCTTGCCGCCCATGCCGTCGGCGAGGACGCCCATCACGCAGCCCGGGACCCGGGCGTGGGGAAGGATCTGAACCTGGTCTTGCTGGTAGGCGCGATCGCCGCGGTGGATGCCGGTCGTCGCGGACAGCCTGTAGCCCAGGCTTGAGGTGCTCATGGGCGAAAACTATAATCGCTTTGAACCT
>JAYVVB010000197.1:0-7312 GCA_043787455.1 Rhizobacter sp. | reverse complement strand
GCCGCAGCGCGCGGACGCCCCACGCCCTACTGGTGGATGGCCTCGATCTGGATCAGCAGCTTGACGTCGTCGGGCGCGACGGCGGCCATGGCGCCCAGGCCGAACTGGCTGCGCTGGATCGTCGTCTCGAAGTCGCCGCCGCAGACTTGGCGCTTGAGCTGGTTGTTCTCGTAGCAGTTGAAACGCAACGCCTTCATCGTCACCGGCTGCGACTTGCCCATGATCGTGAGCGTGCCGGTGACCGAGGCGACCTTGTCGCCGTCGAAGGCGAACGAGTCGCCGACGAAGCGAGCGACCGGGTTCTGCGTCACATTGAACACGCGCTCGCCCTTCAGCACGCCTTCGAACGACGGCGTGGCCACGCTCACGGTGGCGACGTCGACCGTGACGTCGACCTTGCCGGTCTTGGCAGCGCGATCGAGCGTGACGGTGCCCTCCTTGGCCTGCATCCGGCCGCGGTGCGTCGAGGTGCCGAAGTGCGTGATCTCGAACGTGACCACGGCGTGAGTCGGATCGATCGCGTAGGTCTCCGGCGCCGCCGAGACAGCCCCGCTGGCCAAGGCGATCAGGAAAGCAACCAGGATGTTGGACATGTGCGGAGCCTTTCGAATGAGGTAATGGACGAACGAGCCGGCCTACAAATTCCCGAGGCCGGTGAAGACGAGCTTGAAACGGACGCGAACGTCGTTGGCGACGAGCGAGACGTCGGCCCATTCGCTCTCGCCGATCTTGAAGTCGAGCCGCTTGACGACGAACTCGCCCGTCGCGGTCGAGAACGCCCCCGACTGGACGATGCCGACGGGGACGACGAGATCCTGCGTCGCGCCCTTGATCGCGAGCTTGCCGACGACCTCGAAGCGGCCGCTTCCGAGTCCCTTGATGGCGCTCGACTGGAACGTCGCGCGCGGGAACCTGGCGCTGTTGAACCACTTCGCGCCGGGCAGCTCGGCGTCGCTCTCGGCAAAGCCGACGGTCGCGCTGGCGCTGTCGATCGACAGGGTGACCGAGCCCGTCTGTGGCGCCTTCGGGTCGAGCGCGAGCTGGGCATCGAAGCGCGCGAATTTGCCCTCGACCGGCACGCCGCTCTGCTTGATCTGAAACCGGAGCTCGCTTTGCGCGGCGACGAGCTTCGCCGGCGTCGGCGTCTGTGCTTGCGCGGCCGGCGCCGTCCAGCCCATCACGACGAGAGCGAGCCAGGCGGACTTCGAAACGGTCATGGGCGCCTTTGGCTCGGCCACCACGGCCATATGCGAACGAGGAGATGGTCGCGGTCGACGAGCTGGTGCTTGAGCGCCGCGCCGACGTGGAGCACGACCAGCGCCGCGAGCACGTACGAGGTCAGGCTGTGCAGCGGCTTGAGCACGCCGTCGGCGAGCGGCTTGTCGACGCGCACCAGGTCGGGCAGCGGCAGCCAGCCGAACCACACGACAGGCACGCCCACCGCCGAGGTGTAGAGCCAGCCGAGCAGAGGCACGACGAAGAAGAGGACGTAGAACGCGACGTGCGTGGCGCGATAGGCCGCGAGCTGCCAACCGGGCGCGCCGGGCGGCAGGGCCGGTGCGGGATGGCCGGACATGCGCCAGCCGAGCCGCAGGGTCGACAGCGCGAGCGCGGCCATGCCGGCCCACTTGTGCCAGTTGAAGAGACGAAAGCGGAGCGGCGAGAAGTGGAGTTCGACCATGTAGACGCCGGCGAAGAAGCTGGCGATGATCAGCACCGCGAGGACCCAGTGCAGCGACACGGCGACCGGGTCGTAGGCGACCGCGGCGACGCGAGGGAGTGAACGATCCGACATCGGTCGTGGGTGGGTCCCTTCATGGGACCGGCCGGGTTCTAGACACCGGCCCCGGAGGTCCGGGCCGCACCTCGGCGGCGTCGTATCAGCGTAGCGCGCCCCTCACCGGATCGGGCCGCATGTGCTCCAGAACGTCGGCGACGACCGCGGCCGAACTGCCCGGGATCGCCAGCAGCGTCTCGAGATCGTCCTCGGGCGTGAGGTCGTGCAGGTAGCCCATCGACCAGTCGGCGGACCCGCGCTCGTTGCGATGGGACTCCGAGAGGAAGCGGACGTCGCCATGACGACGGATCGGCGATGACGACCTATTGGTCGAAGCGCGCCCGGGTTGAATCGCCCTCGCCGGCTGGCCGCGGGTGTCCGTCCCGAGCGCGCACGACGCTCACGCGTCGGTGCGCAGGTCGATCTCGTGCAGGCCCTCGGCGACCGCTTCGGGGCTTTTCGCGCGCAGGTTGTCGTCGAGGCTCAGCTCGTGGGCGAGATCGAGTGCGTGCTCGGCGGTCAGGCCCGGATTGAGTCCGACGAGCCGTTTCGAGCAACGAGCGCACCAGTCGATGTTCGAACGGATGTATTCGGCGCCCTCCTGATCCCAGCGCGAGGGCTGCGGAAGGGTCTGATCGAACGAGGTGTGCATCGGAGTGGCTCGGCGTTGAAGGTGCGCAAGTGTCGCGCGACGACCCCGATGCCGGCCCGCCTCCTTCAACCGTTCGTCCCTCGATCGCTGTAACACGGCGCGAAAACGTGAAGTGTTCGGCGCTTCGCACGGCCCGAGGCGTGCTCGTGGATACTTTCGCTCCCGCCGCGCACTTTTCAGGAGGCCGCGCATGAATGCATTCCAGAATCTCTCCCGCCTGACGCCCGCGCTCGAGGGCCGCGTCTCGACCGAGGAATGGCTGGCGCGGGTCGACCTCGCCGCCGCTTACCGGCTGGTCGCCCACTTCCGCTGGGACGATCTCGTCTTCACCCACATCACCGCGAAGATTCCCGGCACCGATCACTTCCTGATCAATCCCTACGGGCTGATGTTCGACGAGATCACCGCCTCGAGCCTGGTGAAGATCGACATCGAAGGCAAGGTGCTCCAGGACACGCCCTTCCCGATCAACCCGGCGGGTTTCGTCATCCACAGCGCCGTGCACTCGGCGCGCCACGACATCTCGTGCGTCATGCACACGCACACGCTCAACGGCGTCGCGGTCTCGGCGCAAAAAGGCGGCGTCCTGCCGATCTCGCAGTTCTCGATCGGCGTCCTCGGCAGCCTGGCATACCACGACTACGAAGGCATCGCGCTGCGCGACGAGGAGAAGCCGCGCCTTGTCGCCGATCTCGGCGACAAGACCTTCCTGATGCTGCGCAACCATGGCCTCCTCACCGTCGGCAGGACGGTCGCCGATGCCTTCGCGGCGATGTATTTCTTCGAGGCGACATGCGCGGTCCAGCTGCGCGCCCAGGCGGCGGGGACGCTGGCCGGCGACGACCTGATCGAGGTGAATCCCGCGATCGTTCGCGGCGCCGCGGCGCAGGCGCGCGAAGCGACCAAAGGCATGGGCGCCGGCGCCTTGATCTGGCCCGGCCTGCTGCGCCGGCTCGACCGCATCGATCCGGGCTACCGCCACTGATCCCCGCCCTGTCACGCCATCCGAACTCGCCGCCCATGGCCATACGCAAGAAGCCGCCCGTCGCCAGTCGTCGCGAGGAGCAGTGCATTCTCGTGCTGCAAGGCGGCGGCGCGCTCGGCGCCTACCAGGCCGGCGTCTTCGAGGCGCTGGCGGCGATGGGCCACACGCCCGACTGGGTCGCGGGCATCTCGATCGGCGCGATCAACGCCGCGCTCATCGCCGGCAACGCGCCGGCGCGCCGTGTCGAGCGGACGCGCGAGTTCTGGGAAGGCGTGTCGTCGTCCCCGTTCGCGCCGCCGCCGCTGCCGCCGTCCGCGCCCAGCATCGACGGCGCTCGCGGCGCGTTGAACGAGACGAACGCGAGCATCGCGATGTTCTTTGGCGTCTCGGGCTTTTTCTCGCCGCGCGTTCCGGCAGCGCCGTTCCAGCCGTCCGGAACGCCTGCGGCGATCAGCTACTACGACACCGAGCCGCTGCGCCGCTCGCTCGAGCGCCTGGTCGATTTCGACCTGCTCAATTCCGGCTCGGTGCGCCTTTCGGTCGGCGCCGTCAGCGTCACGACCGGCAACTTCCAGTATTTCGACACCACCGAGCGCCGCATCGATGCGCGCCACATCATGGCCAGCGGCGCGCTGCCGCCGGGCTTTCCGCCGATCGAGATCGACGGCGAGTTCTACTGGGACGGCGGCATCGTCTCGAACACGCCGCTGCAGTACGTGCTCGACGAGCCCGGCACGGCGCCGCGCCTCGTCTTCCAGGTCGACCTCTTCGCAGCGCGCGGCGAGATGCCGGCCAACCTGGGCGAAGCGAGCGAGCGCGAGAAGGACATCCGCTTCTCGAGCCGCACGCGCCTGAACACGACCTACGAGCTTCGCCGCCAGGCGACGCTGCAGGCGGCACGGCGGCTCGTCGCCAAGCTGCCCGCAAGCCTGCGCGACGATCCCGACGCGAAGGCGCTCGCCGCGCTGCATTCGGAAAGCTCGGTCGAAGTCGTCCACCTGATCTATCGCACCAAGCACTACGAGAGCCAGTCGAAGGACTACGAGTTCTCGCGCACGTCGATGCTCGAGCACTGGTGCTCCGGCCTGGCCGACACCCAGGCGACGCTCGAGGATCCGCGCTGGCTCGGCCGCGACCGCCGCGCCGAAGGCGTGCACGTCTTCGATCTCGCGTCGGCCTCGCCGAGCGCCTCCAAGACCATCACTCCGACCACCGGCTTCAAGGCCTCCGCACCATCATGAGCAATCAGCTTCAGGACAAGATCGCCATCGTCACCGGCTCGGCCAGCGGCATCGGCAAGGAAATCGCCGACGTCTATGCAAGGGAAGGCGCCAAGGTCGTCATCGCCGACCTCAACATGGCCGCAGCGCAGGCCGCGGCCGAGCAGATCAAGGCCACGGGCGCACAGGCGATGGCCGTCGCCATGGACGTGACCGACGAGGCCCAGGTCAACGCCGCCGTCGCCGAGGTCGTGAAGGCCTGGGGCGGCGTCGACATCCTCGTCAGCAACGCCGGCATCCAGATCGTCCATCCGCTCGAGGAATTCCCCTTCGCGGAGTGGAAGAAGATGATCGCGATCCATCTCGATGGCGCCTTCCTCACCACCAAGGCGTGCCTGCCGCACATGTACGCCTCGGGTCGCGGCGGCAGCGTCATCTACATGGGCTCGGTTCACTCGAAGGAGGCCTCGATGCTGAAGGCGCCGTACGTCGCCGCCAAGCACGGCCTGATCGGCCTGGCCAAGGTGGTCGCCAAGGAAGGCGCTGCGCACAAGGTGCGAGCCAACGTGATCTGTCCCGGCTTCGTGCGCACGCCGCTGGTCGAAAAGCAGATTCCCGAGCAGGCCAAGGCTCTCGGCATCAGCGAGGACGACGTGATCAAGAAGGTGATGCTGAAGGAGACCGTCGACGGCGAGTTCACGACCACCGCCGACGTCGCAGCGACCGCCCTCTTCTTCGCCGCATTTCCGAGCAACGCTCTCACCGGGCAGTCGCTGGTCGTGAGCCACGGCTGGTTCATGCAGTAGGAAGGGCATCCTCGCCCACGGCGCGACGGCGCCTGCGCCTACCACTGCCGGGCCGCCTCGTCGTTAGTCTCCGCGTCGCGATGTCCGCCTCCGCGGCTCGAAAATCCATGGGGAGACCTCGATGACGCTCGGAACCATTCTGCTGATCGTGTTGATCCTGTTCCTTGTCGGTGCGCTGCCGACCTGGGGCCACAGCCGGAGCTGGGGATACGGCCCGAGCGGCGGTATCGGCCTGGTCCTTGTGATCGTCCTCATCCTGCTGGTGTTGGGCAAGATCTGACGGCGGTGGGGTCCGGCGCGACGGCGCAATGGCCCGTCGCGCGCGCCCGCCGGGAGGATCTGTACCATGATCCTCCATGGACAGTCTCGATCTGCAGGTTCTCCAGCAAGCGCGTGACTGGCGCGACCAGGGTCGCGCCGTGTGGCTCGTCAGCGTCATCGAGACCTGGGGCTCTGCGCCCCGTCCTCCCGGCGCGCTCCTCGCGATGCGCGACGACGGCGTCGTCGTCGGCTCGGTCTCGGGCGGCTGCGTCGAGGACGACCTGATCGATCGCGTCAGGAAAGGCGAGCGCGTCGCCGCGCCGACGCTCGTCACCTACGGGGTGAGCAAGGAGGAAGCGGCGCGCTTCGGCCTGCCCTGCGGCGGCAACCTTCGCCTGGTACAGGAGCCGCTTGTCGACACGGCGTGGATCTCGGAGGTGCTGGCTCGCACCTCGCGCCACGAACTCGTCGCCCGCGTCGTCGACCTCGACAGCGGCGCCGTCCGCGTCGAGCCGGCGCGTCGCGGCGAGACCTTCCACTACGACGGCAAGACGATGCGCGCCCTCTACGGCCCGCGCTGGCGCATGCTCGTGATCGGCGCGGGGCAGCTCTCGCGCTCGCTCGCGCAGATGGCGCTCGGCCTCGACTTCGAGGTGATCGTCTGCGACCCGCGCGAGGAATACGGTCTCGCCTGGGACGTGCCGGGCACGACCTTCAGCACCGCGATGCCCGACGATCTCGCACTCGAGATGCGGCTCGACCCGCACACCGCCGTCGTCGCCGTCACACACGACCCCAAGCTCGACGACCTCGCGCTGCTCGAGGCGCTGAAGTCGCCGGCGTTCTACGTCGGCGCCCTCGGCTCGCGCGGCAACACCGCCAAGAGAAAGGAACGTCTCGCCCTCTTCGACCTGAGCGCCGCCGAGATCGCGCGCCTGCATGGGCCGATCGGGCTCGACATCGGCAGCAAGACGCCGGCCGAGATCGCGGTCGCGATCCTCGCCGAGGTGGTGGCGGTTAAGAACGGCATCGCCGTGACGCAGAAGAAGCCGGCCACGACGGCCGCCGCCGAGCACTGAACGCGAGCGGCGTGATCCGCTGGCTGAGAAGTCCCGACGAGCCCTTGCCCGACCCCGAGCGGGCCGAGCCGCGCGAGAGCGACGTCTCGGGCCTGCTCGCCGCCGGTGGCGAGTTGACGCCGCGGCGACTCACGGAAGCGTATTCGAAGGGGATCTTCCCCTGGTACAGCGAGGGCCAGCCGATCCTCTGGTGGTCGCCCGACCCGCGAATGGTGCTGCTGCCGGCGGAGTTCAAGCTGAGCCGCTCGCTCAAGAAGACCCTGCGCCGCTTCATCGCCTCGCCGATCGCGGAGCTGCGAATCGACAGCGCGACCGACCGCGTCATCGAGCAGTGCGCGGCGACGCCGCGCGGCGGCGAGCGAGGCACCTGGATCGTCCCCGAGATGATCGCCGCCTACCATGCATGGCACGAGCTGGGTCGCGTACACAGCTTCGAGACCTGGATCGACGGCGAGCTTGCCGGCGGGCTCTACGGCGTGAGCCTCGGCCGGATGTTCTTCGGCGAATCGATGTTCGCGCACCGCACCGATGC
>JAYVVB010000196.1:0-4375 GCA_043787455.1 Rhizobacter sp. | reverse complement strand
AGCTCAAGCGCCAAGTCGCCCTGGCGGCGCTGGCCTACGTGCCGGCGGGCGCAGTGATCGGCATCGGCTCGGGCTCGACGGTCAATCACTTCATCGACGCTCTCGGCTCGTTGCAGGCGGGCGTCGCCGGCGCCGTCTCGAGCAGCGCCGCGAGCACCGCGCGCCTCCTCGGCCACGGCATCCGCGTCTTCGAGGCCAACGAGCTGACGTCGCTGCCTGTGTGCTTCGACGGCGCCGACGAGATCGACGGCGAGGGCTGCATGATCAAGGGCGGCGGCGCGGCCCTGACGCGCGAGAAGATCGTCGCCGACCTCGCCGAGCGATTCGTCTGCATCGCCGATGAATCGAAGCTCGTCACCCGGCTCGGCCGCTTCCCGCTACCGGTCGAGGTGATCTCGATGGCGACCGCTCAGGTCGCGCGCCGCTTCGCGGCGATGGGTGGCCGCGCCGAGCTCCGGAGCGGCGTCGTCACCGACAACGGCGGTGCGATCCTCGACGTGCACGATCTGGTGATCGAGGACGCGGCGGCGCTCGAGCGCGAGGTCAACCAATGGGCCGGCGTCGTCTGCGTCGGCCTCTTCGCGCGCCACCGCGCCAGCGTCTGCCTGCTCGGCACGCCCCAAGGCGTGAGGACGCTCACGTTCTGACACGAACGAAAAATCGGCCGGCGAAAAACGCGTAACCTCTGCTCCCGTGCACGTTCCGTGCAGCCCGCAGGAAGGATGGCCCGTGGCCAAACCTAATTACTCGTTCGAAAAGCGCCAGCGCGAGCTCGCGAAGAAAAAGAAGAAGGAACAGAAGGAAAAGGAAAAGGCCGACCGCAAGGTCGGCCCGGCGGGCGATGGCGACGCCACGGCGCCGAGCGACGCCGGCGCGCCTCAGGCCGCGCCCAGCGAACCGGCTTCCGGGGGCTGAGCTCCCGGAGAAGCCTCGCGGTTCCGGGCCGCTTCGCCGCGCCGGAACTGCCGACTGATGAATCGTGCCGGATCGACCGCGTCGATCAGGTCGGCTTCCACCTGTTGCGGCGCTCCGATGATCGTGGCCGCCAGGAGGCGGGCGCCGAGCGACGCCGACGCAATCCCCCGTGACCCCAGCGCCGCGAAGACGAAGAGACCAGGCGCGCGCGCGATGAAGCGCGGCTGATCGAGGCGAGGGGACGGCGCTCCCCGCTCCCCCGTGGCGAAGACTTCGACGGACGCTGCGGGCACGGCGCCGATGATCGGCAGGCGATCGCCGCTCACCCATCGCCACGACGTTCTTCCGGACAAGCGATCGAGCGTCGGCGCGCTCGTCGCACCGACGAGGCGGCGCCAGCGTTCGATGTTCTCGAGATGATCTCGGTCGCGCACGGTGCCGTCTTCGTCGTGCCATTGCGAAGTTGCGCCGAACCACACTCGGCCGCCGACCTCGGGCAGCACGTAGCCTGAGCCCGCAATCGGTAAGCGTGGCGCGGCGCCCGGCGAAACGTCGACGACCGCGACCGAGCTCACTTGGCCGCGCTGGCGTCGCACCGGCCACGGCACCATCCCCGGGCGATCCAACGTGCCGCTGGCAGTGCAGAGCACAAGGGTGGCCGTCGTCGCGACGGTCCGTCCTTCGACATCGACGAGCGCCCATCGATCATCGATCCGTCGCAGCGCGTCGACCGCATAGCTCAGGCGCAACTCGACGTGGGGCGCTGCGTCCGCCAACCATGAGCGGGCGAGCGCACGCGGGTCGACCCAGCCGCCGTGCGCGTAGTGCCACGCCGGCGCCGAGAGCGAAACGCCAGCGAGCGCGCTCGCAGCCTCTGCTGACAGCGCGCGCACGTAGTCGGAAGGCAAGCCGAGCCGGTCGATGATGGATTGCAACGACGACCCGTCGAGCGCCGCGCCGGGTTCGATGCGCAGCAAGCCGTCGGTGCTGCCCGAAACGCCGTGCCGCACTCGCGCGTGCGCAACGGCTTCGCGCGCAGCGAACGCGGCGGCGCGATGAAAGCGGGCGTGTCGTCCATCGGCGGCGTGGACGACGCCGTGGAAGAGTCCGGCGGCGTTCCCCGAGGCATCGGTCGCGATGTCGGCGCCCCGTTCGATCAGGAGAGACGCTCGCCCGCTCTCGGCGAGAGCGCGTGCGAGGGCGCAGCCGGCGAGTCCGGCGCCGACGATGACGACAGGGTCGTCGTCGCTCGACCGGCGCTCCGCCGCGGCGAGGGCCGACGTTCGGCGCGGCGCTTGCCGTGGCTGGAAGCGCGGTGCGAACACCGCGCGCGTGATGTCGCGCTTGCCGTGGCTGCCGGGCGCGAGGGCGACGTCGAAGCCGGCGCCGCGCAGGCCGTCGCGCACGGTGCGCGCGGCCGTCCACGTCGCGACGCTCGCGTCGGGCGAGGCGAGGCGCGCCATCGCCTTGAAGAGGCGCGTGTCCCACATCGCCGGATTGCGCGCCGGCGCGAAGCCGTCGAGAAAGAAGGCGTCGACGCTCGCGACCAGCTGCGGCAGCCATGAGGCGACATCGCCGAATGCGAGCAGGAGCTCGACGGCACCGCCGTCGAAGGCGAGCCGGTGCAGGTTCCAGGTGCGCGGCGGCCAGCGCACCGCAAGCTGATCGGCGAGCGGCTGCAGCGCCGGGTCGCGAGCGGTGGCCGTGAGGTCCTCGCGGGTCGGTGGTGTGGCCTCGATCGAGATGAAATGCAGCCGATCGCAGCGGCCGGGATCGTCTCGCCACTCGGCCCATGTCGCGAGGAAGTTGTTGCCGAGGCCGAAGCCGGTTTCGAGAACGACGAAGCGCTCGCGACCGCGCCAGCGCGACGCGACGCCGTCGCCATCGAGAAAGACGTGTCGGGCCTGGGCGAGGGCGCCGCCGCGGGGGTGGTAGATGTCGTCGTGCTCGCGCGAGCGCGGCGTGCCGTCGGCGTCGTGGTCGATGACGGCCGAACGGATGGGCGCGGTGTTCATCCCGGCGAGGGCTGCGCTGCGCGGTTCGCCAGCCACGCGAGGAATCGGTCGCGCGCATCCGTTAGCCCGCGATAGGAGAGCACCGCAGGCGACATGCTGGCGACGGCATCGTGCAGACGCCGAGCCGCGTCGGCGGTGCTCACCGCGGCGACGAGCGGAACGCTCTCGACGTGGATCGTGAAGATCGCCCGGCGCGAACCGGCGATGGGAACGAAGGTCTGTCGCTCGCTGCGAAAAGCGGCGTGCGCGGCGAGGGCGTCGGCGTCGATGCCGGCCGGCCACGCGCTTGCGCCTTGCGTGGGATGCTGGTTCAGGTGCGGATCGGCGGAGATCGTCCACACGAACCGCTCCCATCGCTCGGCGCCCGTGACCAGGCGCGCCAGCGAGGCGCTCGCCGCGACAAGCGTGGCGCTGTCGGCGACCGGCGTATGGATCTCGGCGAAGTGCCGACCGAGCTTCTCGGCCGGCGCCCAGCGCGAGGGCAGGCAGACGGCGAGCCAGGGCACCGTCGCAGTGTCGCCGTCGAGGACCGCAAAGTCCTCTTCGAACGCGAGGCATAGGAGCGCCATGGCGCGCTCCGATGCCGGCAAGGCCGTGAGCAGCGCGCCGATCGCCGGATCGCCGTCGCCCTCGGGCATGCGGCGGCGGACGGACCAGCCCAGCAAGGGGGCGCGGGCTTCGACACCCGAGTCGTCATCGACGACGAAGCCGGCCGGCGCACGCCTCGCGGCCTCGGCCGCGAGAGTCGCCAGCACCGGCGCGGCGTCGAAGCCCGGCGTCGAGAGCAGCGCCTGCTCCGGGAAGCTCGACAGCACGGCCATCTTCTCGCGCAGATGGCGGCTGTTGGGAAGGGTCGGGGTGAGCTGCGAATCTTCGGACGCGACCCGGCGCAGCCCGGGCTGCATCCGGAACGGGGAGGTGACAAGCGAGAAGTCGAACGGCATCGCTGCCACCCCTCGAGGAAGCGTCGCCCGCGCGCCGGGTTCGGCGCCCGGCGAAGCGCTGAACTACACGCGCTTCTTGTACTCGTTCGTGCGCGTGTCGATCTCGACCTTGTCGCCGGTCTGGACGAAGAGCGGCACCGAGATCTCGAGTCCGGTTGCGAGACGCGCGGTCTTCAGCACCTTGCCCGAGGTGTCGCCCTTGACGGCCGGCTCGGTGTCGGTGATCTCCCGCACCAGCGTCGTCGGCAACTCGACCGAGATCGCCTTGCCGTCGTAGAACACGACCTCGACAGGCATCGCGTCCTGGAGGTACTGGATGGCGTCGCCCATGTTCTCCGACTCGACCTCGAACTGGTTGTACTCGGCGTCCATGAAGGCATACATCGGGTCGGCGAAGTAGGAGTAGGTGCACTCCTTCTTGTCCAGCACGATCTGGTCCATCTTGTCGTCGGCCTTGTAGACGACCTCGGTGCCCGAGCTGCTGAGCAGGCTCTTGAGCTT
>JAYVVB010000195.1:0-4886 GCA_043787455.1 Rhizobacter sp. | reverse complement strand
GTTTAGACAAGAAAAAAGCCCTAGAGCGTTGATTCTCAAGGGCTTTTTGATCTTCCCGGGACTGCTCGGGAGCTTGTTGGACTGCCGGATGGTGGAGAGGAGGAGGATCGAACTCCCGACCTTCGCATTGCGAACGCGACGCTCTCCCAGCTGAGCTACCCCCCCACTGCAGTCCCGAGTTTAACGCACCACCCGCCGCCCCTCGTTCGATGTGCCACGGCATAGCGGCACCCAATGCCGTTGATTGAATGCCGGTATTGCTGCGTCGGCGCGAAAGCGCTAGTGTTAAGAACTTTCGTTCTGCGCGCCGCTATGCCAGCAGTAGTATTTTGCAGTCACCCGAGGAGATCGACATGGGCTTGAAGGGATCGAAGACAGAACAGAGCTTGCGCGACGCGTTCGCCGGCGAATCGCAGGCGAACCGCCGCTACCTCTACTTCGCGAACAAGGCCGACATCGAAGGTCAGAACGACGTCGCCGCGCTGTTCCGCTCGACCGCCGAAGGCGAGACCGGGCACGCGCACGGGCACCTCGAGTTTCTCGAGCACAGCGTGGGCGATCCGGCCACCGGCCTGCCGATCGGCTCCAGCCGACAGAACCTCATGGCCGCCGTCGCCGGCGAAACGCACGAGTACACCGACATGTACCCGGGCATGGCCAAGATGGCGCGCGAGGAAGGCTTCGACGAGGTCGCTGACTGGTTCGAGACGCTGGCCAAGGCCGAGCGCTCGCACGCCAACCGCTATCAGAAGGCGCTCGACGCGCTCGTCGACTGAGCTTGTTCCCTCCACCTAACATCACAGGGGCCCTCGCGGCCCTTGTTCATTGATGACACTGCGCGAAGGCAATCTCGAGGCACCGACCCGCCATCCCATCGACTGGCAGGGCGCCGACTATCGCGACGAGGCAAAGGCCTTCGCCGAAATGGAGCGGGTCTTCGACATCTGCCACGGATGCCGGCGCTGCGTGAGTCTGTGCCAGTCGTTCCCGAACCTGTTCGATCTCATCGACGCCACCGCCGACGGCGAGGTGCACGGCGTCGACAAGCAGGACTACGCCAAGGTCGTCGACCAGTGCTATCTCTGCGACCTCTGCTACATGACGAAGTGCCCGTACGTTGCGCCGCATCCGTGGAACGTCGACTTCCCGCACCTGATGCTGCGCGCGAAGGCGATCGCCTACGGCAAGGGCGAGGTCGGCACCAGTGCGAAGGTGCTTGCGGCGACCGACGTGCATGGCCAGCTCGCAGGAATCCCGATCGTCGTGCAGGCGGTCAATGCGGCCAACAAGACCCGGCCGATGAGGAAGCTCCTCGACGCCGCGCTCGACGTCCACCCCGACGCCTGGTTGCCGCCGTTGGCGACGACGCGCTTTCGCAGCGCTGCTAAGGACACGGGTCGGCCGGGTGAAGCGATCGCCGGCGAACGCAGCCCCGGGAAGGTCGCGATCTTTGCCACCTGCCACGTCAACTATCACGAGCCCGGCATCGGACACGACCTTCTCGCGGTGCTCGACCACAACGGAGTCCCGTACGAGATCGTCGAGAAGGAGGCCTGCTGCGGCATGCCCAAGCTAGAGCTCGGCGATCTCGAGGGCGTCGCGAAGCTCAAGGCGCGCAACATCCCGGTGCTGGCGCGCTACGCGCGCGCAGGCTTCGCGATCCTGACCGCGGTGCCGTCGTGCACGCTGATGTTCAAGCAGGAGCTGCCGCTGATGTTCCCCGGCGACGCCGACGTGAAGCTCGTCCAGGAGGCGATGTTCGATCCGTTCGAGTACCTGATCGCCCGCCATCGCGACGGCCTGCTCAAGACCGACTTTAAGCAGCCTCTCGGCAAGGTGAGCTACCACGTGCCTTGCCATGGAAGGGTGCAGAAGATCGGTCGCAAGACCGAGGAGATGTTGAAGCTGATCGGCAAGACGGTGACGGTCGAGATCAACACGGTCGAGCGCTGCTCTGGCCACGCCGGAACGTACGGCGTGAAGACCGAGACGCACCCGATCGCGATGAAGATCGGCCGGCCGGTGTTCAAGGCGATGGCCAACGGTGCCCCCGACTTCATCAGCTCCGACTGCGCGCTCGCCGGCCATCACATCGCGCAGGGCATGGCCGAGAACGGTGGCGCGGTCGCCGAGTTGCGCCATCCGCTCAGCCTGGTGCGCCTCGCGTACGGACTGGACTGACGTCATGACCATCACCCGCGCGAGCCTCTTGACGCTCGAGGCCTACGCGAAGATCAGGACCGCGAGCCGGCCGGCGTTCATCATCCATCGAAAGCTCCGCACCGTTCATCTCGGCGAGCACCTGAGCGTGCAGTTCGAGGACGAGACGACGGTCCGGCGCCAGATCCAGGAGATGCTGCACATCGAGAAGATCTTCGACGAGGCCGGCATCCAGAGCGAGATCGACGCCTACGCCGCGCTCGTCCCCGACGGCGGCAACTGGAAGGCGACGATGTTGATCGAATACCCCGACCCGAACGAGCGCAAGCGCGAACTCGGCCGGCTGATCGGCGTCGAGGACCGGGTGTTCGTCGAAGTCGAGGGCCATGCGCGCGCCTACGCGATCGCCGACGAGGACCTCGATCGCGAGAACGACGAGAAGACCTCGGCCGTCCACTTCCTGCGCTTCGAGCTCCCGGCCCCGGCGCGCGACGCGGTACGGGCCGGGGCGGGCGTGCGTCTCGGCTGCGATCACACACACTATCCCGCACACACCATGATCGCTCCGGAAACGCTGGCTGCTCTGGCTGGCGATCTGGGCTGATCGCTCGAAAGATCGCGGCCGTCGTCAACGCCGCGGCTCAGGTGATCGCGGCCGGCTGACGCATCCCGCTCCGGCGCTGCCAGCCGTCGACGCTGTAGAGGGCGAGCGCGGCCCAGATGCAGGCGAAGCCGGCGAACCGGGCGACGGTCAACGGCTCGCGGAAGAGCCAGATGCCGAGCAGGAACTGGATCGTCGGCGACACGTACTGGAAGAGGCCGAGCGTCGTCAGCGAGAGGCGACGCGCGGCCGCGGCGAAGAGGAGCAGCGGGATCGTCGTCGCCGGGCCGAGGCCGAGGAGCCAGGCGTCGGTGGCGAGGTCGGGGCCCGGGAAGCTGGTCGGGCCGCTGCCCCACCACCAGGCCATCGCCGCGACGGCGGCCGGCGCGAGGATCATCGTCTCGAGCGTCAGCCCTTCGAGCGCGCCGAGCACGGCGACCTTGCGCAGGAGCCCGTAGGCGCCGAAGCTGAGGGCGAGCGCGAGGCCGATCCACGGCAGCCGGCCGGCGCTCGCGGTGAGCCAGACGACGCCGAGCGCGGCGAGCCCGAGCGCGATCCATTGCGCTCTTCTCGGCCGCTCGCCGAGCAGGAAGTAGCCGAGCGCGACGTTGATGAGCGGCGTCATGAAGTAGCCCAGGCTGGCGTCGATGACGTGACCGTTCGAGACCGCCCAGATGTAGGTGATCCAGTTCACCGACAGCAGCAGCGCGCTGGCGACGAAGCCGGTCATGACGCGTGGGCTTCTCACCGCAGCGCCCAGCCACGTCCACTGCTTCTTCCACGTCAGCACGACGCTCACGAGGATCAGCGACCACAGGATCCGGTTGGCCAGCACTTCGGCTGGCGAGGCGCCAGGCATCAGGCGGAAATAGAGCGGGAAAAAACCCCACCACGTGAAGCCGATCGCGGCCGCCCATACCCCGGCGCGGGACGCGCCGGTCGATGCCGAGGCGACGATCTCAGACCTTCTCGAGCAGATGCTTGCCGTACTGCTCGCGCAGCCGGTTCTTGAGCATCTTGCCGGTCGCGCCGAGCGGGATCGCGTCGACGAAGATCACGTCGTCAGGCGTCCACCACTTCGCGATCCGGCCTTCGTAGAAGGCGATCAGCTCGTCGCGCGTGAGCTCGGCGCTCGGCTTCCTGACGACGACCAGGAGCGGCCGCTCGTCCCACTTGGCGTGCTCTGCGGCGATGCACGCCGCCATCGCCACCGAGGGATGCGCCATCGCGATGTTCTCGAGGTCGATCGAGCCGATCCACTCCCCGCCCGACTTGATCACGTCCTTCGAGCGGTCGGTGATCTGCATGAAGCCTTCGTGGTCGATGCTTGCGACGTCGCCGGTCGGAAACCAGCGGTGTCCCTCGGCGTCGGGCACGAGCGGATCGCCGCCTTCACCGCGGAAGTACTGCTCGATGACCCACGGCCCGCGCACCATCAGCTCGCCCGAGTGCTCGCCGTCCCACGGCAGCTCCTCGCCGTCGGCGCCGACGATCTTCATGTCGACGCCGTAGACCGAGCGGCCCTGCTTCGACTGGAGCGCGAAGCGCCGCTCGGGCCCGAGCCCCGCCTGCTTGCCCTTCAGCGTCGCGACCGTGCCCACCGGGCTCATCTCGGTCATGCCCCAGGCGTGCAGCACCTGCACGTCGTAGCGCTCCTGGAACGCCTTCATCATCGCCGGCGGACACGCCGAGCCGCCGATGATCGTGCGCCGCATGGTCGAGAACCTGAAGCCGTTGGCCTCGACGTAGCCGAGCAGTCCCTGCCACACGGTCGGCACGCCGGCCGAGAGCGTGACGCGCTCGGTCTCGAACAGTTCGTAGAGCGACTTGCCGTCCAGGCCCGAGCCCGGGAACACCAGCTTCGCGCCCGTCATGCAGGCGGCGTACGGCAGGCCCCAGGCGTTGACGTGGAACATCGGCACGACGGGCAGGATGGTGTCCCGTGCCGAGCAATTCAGTGCGTCGGGCATCGCGATGGCGAAGGTGTGCAGCATCGTCGATCGGTGGCTGTAGAGCACGCCCTTCGGGTTGCCGGTGGTGCCCGAGGTGTAGCACAGCGACGAGGCCTGGTTCTCGTCGAAAGCGGGCCACGCGAAGCGATCGTCCTGCGCTTCGAGCAGGTCTT
>JAYVVB010000194.1:0-10729 GCA_043787455.1 Rhizobacter sp. | reverse complement strand
CTTGGCGTCGCCGCTCATCGTCACCTCGCCGCTATCCATCACGTAGCCGCGTGAGGCGAGCTGGAGCGCCCGGCTCGCGTTCTGCTCGACGAGGAGGATCGTCGTCCCCTGGCGGTGGATGTCGCTGACGACCTCGAAGATCTTGTCAACCATGATCGGCGACAGGCCCATCGACGGCTCGTCCATCAGCAGCACCTTCGGCCGCGCCATGAGGGCGCGCCCCATCGCCAGCATCTGCTGCTCGCCGCCGCTCATCGTGCCGGCGAGCTGGTTGCGGCGCTCCTTCAGGCGCGGGAAGATCGTGAACACGCGCTCCATGTCGAGGGCGATGTCGGCGACGTCGTTGCGCACGAACGCGCCCATCTGCAGGTTCTCGGTGATCGTCATCCGGGTGAACGTGCCGCGACCTTCGGGCACCATCACGAGCCCCTGCTTGACGAGGTCCCACGGGCCCTGGCCGCGGACACTCCGGTCGAGGTATTCGATCTGGCCGCCGGCCGCCGGCTGGGTTCCGGTGATGGCCTTCAGCGTCGTCGTCTTGCCGGCGCCGTTGGCGCCGATCAGGCTGACGAGCTCGCCCTCCATGACGTCGAACGACACACCCTTGACCGCCTGGATGCCGCCGTAGGCCACCTTCAGGCCCTTGACGCTGAGCAGCGTTCGCGTGCTTGCCGACGATGTCGTCGCAGCGGTCATGGAGGCAGGCACGGCGACCATGTCAGTCGGCGCCGGGCCGCTCCCAAGCCGGGTGAGCGCCCCCGCGGAGGGCAACGAACGAAGAGAGGCGCGATCGGGCACACATGTCAGTGCGTCGCGTGACCGGCGCCGAGGTAGGCCTCGATCACCTTCTCGTTCTTCTGCACATCGGCCGGCGTGCCTTCGGCGATCTGCTTGCCGTAGTCGAGCACGGTGACGCGGTCGCACAGGCCCATGACGAGCTTGACGTCGTGCTCGATGAGCAGGATGGTGCGGCCATCGTTCCTGATCCGGTCGATCAGCTCGCGCAGCGTCACCTTCTCGGTCGCGTTCATCCCGGCGGCGGGCTCGTCGAGAGCGATCAGCTTGGGGTCGGTGGCGAGCGCGCGCGCGACCTCGAGACGACGCTGGTCGCCGTAGCTGAGCGTCCTCGCCTTGTATTCAGCGAAGCCGCCGATGCCCACATAGTCGAGCAGCTCCTGCGACCGCTTGGCGATCGCCGCTTCCTCGGCCTTGAAGCCCGGTGTACGAAACACCGCGCCGACGAGCCCGGAGTGGGTTCGCACGTGGCGGCCGACCATCACATTCTCGAGCGCGGTCATGTCCGCGAAGAGGCGGATGTTCTGGAACGTGCGCGCGATGCCGGCCTTGGCAACCTCGTGCACCGCGCTCGGCTTGTACGAATGGCCGCCGAGCTCGAAGGTGCCCGTGTCGGGCGTGTAGAGGCCGGTGAGAACGTTGAAGAAGGTCGTCTTGCCGGCGCCGTTCGGGCCGATCAGTCCGTAGACCTGCCCTTCCTCGATCGTGATGCCGACGTCCGAGAGCGCCTGCAGACCGCCGAAGCGCTTGGACACGCCGGCGACGTGAAGCACGATCTTCCTGCCTGTCCTGCTCTCAGGCATGTCGCGTTCCGCTGCTCACGTCGAGGTTCGTCGCCTCACTCGCGTTCGGGTTGTTCGGCTGCGGCACGGCGGGGTTGTCGGCCCCGGGCTGGAACTGCGGCGTCGCCGCGAGCTTGCCGTGCTCGGGCGATGGCCAGAGGCCGCGCGGCCGCGCCAGCATGATGCCGATCATGGCGAGCGCGATCAGGAGCTGGCGCAGGATCGACGCGTCGAGCCGGCCGTCGGTCATCTGCTGCAGCGGGCCGGCGACGTAGCGCAAAACCTCGGGCAGCGCCGAGAGCAGCAGCGCACCGACGATCACGCCGGGCAGATGGCCGATGCCGCCGAGGACGACCATCGCGACGATCATGACCGACTCCTGAAGGCTGAACGACTCGGGCGAGATGAAGCCCTGGAAGCTCGCGAACATCACGCCCGAGACTCCGCCGAAGGTCGCACCCATGCCGAAGGCGAGCAGCTTCAAGTTGCGGGTGTTGATGCCCATCGCCTTGGCGGCGATCTCGTCCTCGCGGATCGCCATCCAGGCGCGGCCGATGCGGCTGCGCTCGAGCCGATAGCAGATCAGCACGGCGAAGATCACGAGGATCAGGAAGAGAAAGTAGTAGTTCGTGACCTTGGGCCATTCGAGGCCGAAGAAATGCTGGGTCTTGCCGAGGCTGACGCCCAGGATCGAGATCTCGTCGATGCTGGCGATGCCCTTCGGGCCGTTGGTGATGTTGACCGGCGCGTCGAGGTTGTTCATGAACACCCGCACGATCTCGCCGAAGCCGAGCGTCACGATCGCCAGGTAGTCGCCACGCAGCTTCAGCGTCGGCGCACCGAGGAGCACGCCGGCCCCGCCGGCGACCAGCGCGCCGAGCGGGATCACGATCCACCACGGCGTGTGCATGCCGCCGGGGAGAGCCGCGGCGATCGACGCGAAGGTGTCGGTCAGCTGCGGCGAGGCGAGCAGGCCCAGCATGTAGGCGCCGACGGCGTAGAAAGCGACGTAGCCGAGGTCGAGCAGACCGGCGTAGCCGACGACGATGTTCAGGCCGAGCGCGAGCAGCACGTAGAGCAGCGCGATATCGATGATCCGCACCCACGCGTTGCCCGCCATCTGGACGACGAAGGGCAGGATGCAGAGCAGCACCGCCGCGCCGACCAGGACGACGAGCTTTTCCTGGCGGGTGGCGTCGCGGAACTTCTTCATGCGTGCGGGGCCGGCGTCATGCCCTGTCGGCGACGCGCTCGCCGAGCAGGCCCTGCGGCCTGAGCGTGAGCACGAGGATGAGGACGACGAAGGCGAAGATGTCCTGGTAGTTGCTGCCCAGGACGCCGCCCGTGAGCGCGCCGATGTAGCCGGCGCCGAGCGACTCGATCAGGCCGAGCAGCACGCCGCCGACCATCGCCCCGGCGAGGTTGCCGATGCCGCCGAAGACCGCCGCCGTGAAGGCCTTCAGGCCGGGCAGGAAGCCCATCGTGTGCTGCACCGAGCCGTAGTTGGCGGCGTACATGACGCCAGCGAGCGCGGCGAGCGCCGCACCGATGACGAAGGTGGCCGAGATCACCGTGTCGGGGCGCACGCCCATGAGCGCGGCGACGCGCGGGTTCTCGGCCGTGGCGCGCATCGCCCGGCCGAGCTTGGTGCGGTTGACGAGGTACATCAGGCCGCTCAGCGTGATGACCGTCATGACCAGGATCAGGATCTGCACGTTGTTGATCACCGCGCCGAAGACGATGTGCGGATCGCCGGGCAAGAGGATCGGGAACGACTTGTAGTTAGGCTTCCAGATGATCATCGCCAGCGTCTGCAGCAGCAGGCTCATGCCCATCGCCGTGATTAGCGGCGCGAGCCGGGGGGCGTTGCGCAGCGGCCGGTAGGCGATCTTCTCGATCGCGAAGTTGAGCACCGAGCAGACGATCACGGCGGCGACGAGGCCGAGCAGGAGCAGCACCCAGCCCGGCAGGCCGAGGCCGGCGAGGACGGTCACGACGGTCCAGCTGGTGAGCGCTCCTACCATCAGCACTTCGCCGTGGGCGAAGTTGATGAGGTTGATGATCCCGTAGACCATCGTGTAGCCGAGCGCGACGAGCGCATAGACGCTGCCGAGCACAAGCCCGTTGATGATCTGCTGGACGAAGATATCCATTCGCAGGGACTCTATTTGCAATTTGCTTGCCACCACCTAGGGAGTGGCCCCATGGACGAGCGGCGCATCGGCCCGTTGACTTCCGGGCCGATGTGGGGAAGGCTTCGCCGAACGACAACAGGGAGAGCGGGATGACATTCCGGGGCAAGACCGTGTTCATCTCCGGGGCCAGCCGCGGCATCGGCCTGGCGATCGCCTGCCGCTTCGCGCGCGAGGGCGCCAACGTCGTCCTCGCAGCCAAGACCGCCGAGGCCCACCCAAAGCTGCCGGGCACCATCTACACCGCGGCCGCCGAAGTCGAGGCGGCCGGCGGCAAGGCGCTGCCGGTCGTCTGCGACATCCGCGACGAGCAGCAGGTCCAGGCCGCCGTCGCCCAGGGCGTGGCCGCGTTCGGCGGCATCGACGTCTGCGTCAACAACGCCAGCGCGATCTCGCTGACGCCGACGCTGGCCACCGACATGAAACGCTATGACCTGATGAGCCAGGTGAATGCACGCGGCACGTTCCTGTGCTCGAAGACGACGCTGCCGCACTTGTTGAGGTCGGCGAACCCGCACATCCTCAATCTCTCGCCGCCGCTCGACCTCGATCCGAAGTGGTTCGGCCCGCACGTCGCCTACACGATGGCCAAGTACGGCATGAGCTTGTGCACGCTCGGCATGGCGGCCGAGTTCCGGTCGCAGGGTGTCGCCGTCAACTCGCTCTGGCCGCTGACGGCGATCGACACGGCCGCCGTCCGTTTCGCGCTCGGCGGCGACGCGATGGCCGCGGCCTGCCGCACGCCAGAGATCATGGCCGACGCCGCCTGGGCCGTCGTGTCGCGGCCGGCGCGCGATTGCAGCGGTCACTTCTTCATCGACGAGGAGGTGCTGCGCGAAGAAGGCGTGAGCGACTTCTCGCGTTACGCGCCGAGCGGCGGCGACGTGCCGCTGCAGGCCGACTTCTTCATACCCGACGCCGTGTTCGCACGCACGCCGACGAAGACCACGCGCCGCTACTGAGGCTTTTTCGAGGCCGCCGCCTCGTTCAGGCGGCGCAGCTCGGCAAGCCGCTCTCCGATCGAGATCTCGAGGCCGCGCCTCACCGGGCGGTAGAAGGTCTGCGCCTCCATGTCGTCGGGCCAGTAGCGCTCGCCGGCCGCGAACCCGCCGGCCTCGTCGTGGGCGTAGCGATAGCCCTTGCCGTAGTCGAGCCCTTTCATCAGCGAGGTCGGCGCGTTGCGCAAGCGCAGCGGCACCGGACGCGTGCGGTCGGCCTTGATGTAGGCGCGCGCCGCGTTGTAGGCGGTGTAGACCGCGTTGCTCTTGGCCGCCATCGCGAGATAGACGACGACCTCGGCGAGCGCGAGCTCGCCTTCGGGCGAGCCGAGCCGCTCGTAGGTCTCGGCGCCGTCGAGCGCGAGGCGGAGTGCGCGCGGGTCGGCGAGGCCGATGTCCTCGCTCGCCATGCGCACGAGTCGGCGCGCGGCGTATCGCGGGTCGACGCCGCCGTCGATCATGCGCACGAACCAGTAGAGCGACGCGTCCGGGTCGCTGCCGCGCACCGCCTTGTGCAAGGCCGAGATGGTGTCGTAGAACTGCTCGCCGCCCTTGTCGTAGCGGCGCAGCTGCTCGCCGAGCGCCTGTTCGAGCATCGCTTCATCGATCGCCTTCGCATCGTCCGCACCCGCTGACGGGCGCTGCGAGCGCACGGTCGCGATCAGGTTCTCGTAGGCGTTGAGCAGCCGGCGCGCGTCGCCGTCGGCGTAGCCGATGAGGCGCGTCTCGGCCGTCGGCTCCAGAGGCAGCGCGTCGAGCAACGCCTGGGCGCGGCCCAGCAGCGTGCGCAGGTCAGCGTCCTCGAGCGGCTTCAGCACATGCACGGTGGCGCGCGAGAGCAGCGCCGAGTTGACCTCGAACGACGGGTTCTCGGTGGTCGCGCCGATGAAGGTGAAGAGGCCCGACTCGACGTGCGGCAGGAAGGCGTCCTGCTGGCTCTTGTTGAAGCGGTGCACCTCGTCGACGAAGACGACCGTCGCGCGGCCCGAGGTCCGCGCCGCCTGCGCCCGCTCGACCGCCTCGCGGATGTCCTTGACGCCGCCGAGCACGGCCGACATAGAGATGAACTGCGCGTCGAAAGCGTCGGCCATGAGCCGCGCCAGGGTCGTCTTGCCGGTGCCGGGCGGACCCCACAGGATCATCGAATGCAGGCGTCCCGAGTCGAAGGCGACACGCAGCGGCTTGCCGGGGCCGAGCAGATGCTGCTGGCCGAGGACCTCGTCGAGCGTCTTCGGCCGCAGCCGCTCGGCAAGGGGCGCAGCGCCGCTGGCGTCGGCGAAGGGAAGGTCGAGGGAGGTCGGCGGCACTGCGAAGGGCTCGGGCGTCGTGCACCCGCGAGCCGCATCGATTCTGCCCCCGGCGCACGAGCCGCACCGGGGCCGGGACATAAGATGCGCGCTCGCCCACTCGGTCGCCTTTGCCCGCATGAATCGCCCGACTTCACCGTCGCCGCACGACCGGCGCAGCGCGCCCATCGCCGTCACCGGCATGGGCGTCGTGAGCCCGATCGGCAAGACCCTCGCCGAGTTCGACGAGGCCCTCTTCGCCGGCCGCTCGGCAGTGCGCTCGCTGAGGCTCGATCTGCCGGGCATCGATCTGCCGCCGGTGCCGGTCGCGCCGGCCGACTTCGATGCGGCCGCCGCGGTCGCGCCCTCGCGCGTGCCCCTCGACCGCGCCAGCGCGATGGCGCTTTTCGCCGCGCGCGATGCCGCGCGCGCTGCGGGGCTAGAGGCCGGAGGCTACGACCCGGAGCGGCTGGGCATCTTCTGGGGCAGCGGCATGGCCGGCGCCGCGACCTTCGAGGCGACGTGCCGCACCGTCTACGCCGACCGGCGGCGCATGCGCCCGACGAGCGTCGTCACGATCATGCCGAACGCGCCCCTCGCCGAGATCGCGCTCCTGTTCGGCGCGCGCGGCGCGGCGCTCGCCTATGCGTGCGCGTGCGCGTCGTCGGCGGTCGCGATCGGCGAGGCGATGCGCGCCATCCGCGCCGGCTGGATCGATGTCGCGATCGCCGGCGGCAGTGAAGCGATGCTCACGCCCGGCGTGCTCGCGAGCTGGCAGGCGATGCGCGTGCTCGTGCCGCTCGGCGCGAGCACGTCCGACGCTGCGGCGGTCGCTGCGTCGTGTCGACCCTTCTCGGCCGACCGCGCCGGCTTCGCGCTCGGCGAGGCGGGCGCCGCGTTCGTGCTCGAATCCGTCGAGCACGCACGAGCGCGCGGACACTCGTGGACGGCGACGCTCTCGGGCTACGCCACCAACTGCGACGGTATGCACATCACCAACCCCGACCCAGCGGGACAAGCTCGCGCGATGCGCGCCGCGCTCGCGGACGCCGGTCTGGAGGGTGCCGACATCGGCTATCTCAATGCCCATGGCACGGCAACGATGAATGGCGATGCTGCCGAAGCCCAGTCGGTCACTGCCGTGTTCGGCGCAGGTGGCGTTCCGATCAGCTCGACCAAGGCGATCCACGGCCACCTGCTCGGAGCCGGCGGCGCGGTCGAGCTGCTCGCCACGCTGCGGGCACTCGGCACGGGACGCCTGCCGCCGACGGCGCACACGTCGCTGCTCGACCCGGCGTTCGCGATCGACCTCGTGACCGGCGCAGCGCGCGCGGCGACCGACCTGCGCCATGCGATGTCGAACTCGTTCGCCTTCGGAGGGACGAACGGGGTGCTGATCGCGTCGCGCGTCGACTAACGTCGCCCGGCGACCGATCATCGCTGCGGCGACTACCGCTCGATGACGTCGGCGCCGGCGGGCGGCGTGAAGCGGAACGCGCCGACGGCCACCGGGGCGTTGGCGGCGAACGCCTCGAAGCGCAGCAGCGACTTCTGGCCGAAGCTGTCGATGATCTCGAGCGCCGCGAGGTCCTTGCCCTTGAAGCCGACGCGCACCGACTGGAATGCGCCGTCCTTGACCTTCGGCTTGGCCTCGGCCCACTCGAGGCCGTCCTTCGGCGGCAGGTTGGCGAGATCGAAATCCTTGTCCAGCGAACCGCCGGCGAGGAGCGCCGCGGGCGTGGCGCCAACGGCCGTGCCGAGCTTTCTCGAGCTCACCTGGTTCAGGTCGGCGTCGTAGATCCAGACCTTCTCGCCGTCGCCGACGATGGTCTGTTCGAACGGCTTGGCGTAGGCGAAGCGGAAGCGGTTCGGGCGCGAGAACTCGAAACTTCCATTCGAGCTTTTCTTCTTCGCGCCGTCGGGCGAGGTGACGGTCTGGGTGAACTGGGCACGACCGCTCTTCACGTCGCGGACGAAGCCGCGCAGCGTTTCGACCGGATCGGCGTGCGCGAGCGACACGACCGACATCGAAGCCGCGAGTGCCGCGACGATCGCGAAGATGCTCTTCATTGCGCCCGCGCCGGAACGAGGATGTCGCGATTGCCGTTGGTCGCCATCCCCGATACGAGCCCGGATTTCTCCATTTGTTCCAGCAGTCGCGCGGCACGGTTGTAGCCGATGCGCAGATGGCGTTGCACGAGCGAGATCGAGGCTCGCCGGTGCTGCAGGACGATGCCGACCGCCTGGTCGTACATCGGATCGCTCTCGCCGCCCGCGCCACCGACATCGCCGAGCGCGTCGCCGCCGTCGCCCTCGAGCACACCGCCTTCGAGGATGCCTTCGATGTAGTTCGGCTCGCCTTGGCTCTTCAGGTAGGCGACGACGCGATGCACTTCCTCGTCGCTCACGAAGGCACCGTGGACGCGGATCGGCGTGCCGCTGCCCGACGGCAGGTAGAGCATGTCGCCCATGCCGAGTAGCGCCTCGGCGCCCATCTGGTCGAGGATCGTGCGCGAGTCGATCTTGCTCGACACCTGGAACGAGAGCCGCGTCGGGATGTTGGCCTTGATCAGGCCGGTGATGACGTCGACGCTCGGCCGCTGGGTCGCGAGGATGAGGTGCACGCCCGAGGCGCGCGCCTTCTGCGCGAGCCGCGCGATCAGCTCCTCGATCTTCTTGCCGACGACCATCATCAGGTCGGCGAGCTCGTCGATGACGACGACGATGAAGGGCAGCCGCTCGAGCGGCTCGGGCTGCTCGGGCGTGAGGCTGAAGGGGTTGCTGATCGGCTCGCCTTTCTCCTTGGCCTCGGCGATCTTCTTGTTGTAGCTCGCGAGGTTTCGGACGCCGAGCTTGCTCATCAGCTTGTAGCGGCGCTCCATCTCGCCCACGCCCCAGTTGAGCGCGTTCGCCGCCTGCTTCATGTCGGTGACGACCGGACAGAGGAGGTGCGGGATGCCTTCGTAGACGCTCATCTCGAGCATCTTCGGATCGATGAGGATGAGGCGAACGTCGCGCGCCTCGGCCTTGTAGAGAAGCGACAGGATCATGGCATTGATGCCCACCGACTTGCCCGCTCCGGTCGTGCCGGCCACCAGACAATGCGGCATCTTCTGCAGGTCGGCGACGATGGGGTTGCCGACGATGTCCTTGCCGAGGCCGATGGTGAGCTGCGAGCCGGAGTCGGCGTACGCCTGCGAGCCGAGCACTTCCGAGAGTCGGATCGTCTGGCGCTTCGCGTTCGGCAGCTCGAGCGCCATCGTCGTCTTGCCGGGAATCGTTTCGACGACGCGGATGCTGACCAGGCTCAACGATCGCGCCAGGTCCTTGGCGAGGCTCACGACCTGCGCACCTTTCACGCCGACCGCGGGCTCGATCTCGTAGCGCGTGATCACGGGCCCCGGCGAGGCGGCGACGACGCGCACCTCGACGCCGAAGTCCTTGAGGCGCTTCTCGATCAGGCGCGAGGTCATCTCGAGCGAATCGGCACTCACCGACTCGACCCGCTGCGGCGCCGAGTCGAGCAGGTCGACCTGCGGCAGCTTGGTGTCGACGAGCTCGCTGAAGAGCGGCTTCTGCCGCTCCTTGACGACGCGCGTGCTCTTCGGCACGTCGACGAGCGTCGGCTCGATCACGATCGGCAGGTGCTGCTCCTGCAGCTCGTGCTCGACCTCGAGGACCTTGTCGCGCTCGCGCATCGCCTCGGCGCCGAGGCGCACGTCTTCGGCGCGCTCGATGCGCTCGACGCGACGCGTGCGCAGGTTCTCGATCGCCGCGCCGAGCGTGTCGGCGACGCGCAGCCACGAGAAGCGAAAAGCGAGCGAGGCGCCAGCGACGAGCGTGGCGATCCAGAGCACGCCGGAGCCGGCGAAGCCGAGCAGGCTCTGGCTCGATCGGCCGAGCAGGAGACCGACGATGCCGCCGGCATTGCCGCCCGCGACCCGAGCTTCCCACTGGTAGAGCCGCGTCCATTCGAGCGAGGCGCTGGCGACGATCAGGAGGACGAGGCCGGCCCACATCGACCACGCCGGCAGCGACGGCTCGGCGCTGTCGACCGAGCCGCTCGCCGCGCGCAGCGAAGTCGCGAGAGTGCCGAGCCAGGCGCGCGCGCCGACGAGCACCGTCCACCAGATCGAATAGCCGGCGACGAAGAACGCGAGATCGGAGAGCCAGGCGCCGAACACGCCGGCGCCGTTCTTGATCGCGCTGCCATCGCCCGAAGTCGAGAAGCCGGGATCGCCGGCGTGATGGGTCGAGAGCGCGAGTACGGCGAGAAGGCCGATCACAGCGCCAACCAGGAGCGCGGCCTGTGTCCGCCAGCCCGGAGCGGCGATCGGCGACCCGCGCCGGTCAGTCGTCACGTCGGCGCCGTCGGCGCGCAGCGAACCGAGAGGAAAAGTCATCCGCGCATTGTCGATGCTCGCGACGCCTCAGGAAAGCGGGCCCATCGGCCCCGGCCTCTTCCGCCCGGCGGGAGGGGAGCGCAGGGGGACGGTGCAGCTCCGACGCGGGGCAGTTGACGGCTCAGCCCGTCAACTGTTCCTTGATGATGACCCAGCCGTTTTCCTGGGTCTGCACCATGCCGCGACCTTCGAGGTCCTTCATCACCCGGCTCACCATCTCGCGCGATGCACCGACGACCTTGGCCAGGTCCTGGCGCGAGACCTTGTTGCGGA
>JAYVVB010000193.1:0-2600 GCA_043787455.1 Rhizobacter sp. | reverse complement strand
CGTCGACGACGCGGCCGAGATCGCCAGTCCGAAACCACCCGTCGCGGTATGCGGCCGCCGTGAGCTCAGGCTCGTCGAGGTAGCCTTTCATCTGGTACGGGCTGCGAATCTGCAGCTCGCCGTCCTCGGAGATGCGGTACTGGACGTGTGGCGATGGCCGACCAATGCACCCTGGCTGCTTCCCGTAGTCGGCCGGAAACGCGAAGAAGTCACACGTGGCAGTCTCGGTCAGGCCGTAGATGTCGACCAGGTCAGTGGCGCTGAACCGTTCGCGGATCGTGCGCCCCAACGACGGGCCGAGCGCCTCGCCGCCTATCCAGATCTGGCGTAGCTGTGCAGCGTCGTTCACCCGCGCAATGGCAGCGTCGTGCTGCGGGTCAGAAAACAGCATGCGCATCATCGTCGGCACCATGCCGACCCGCGTGATGCAGTGCTTGAACAACGTACGCAAGAAGCTTTCGGGCTCGAACCGGCTGCGCATCACCAGCGTTCCTCCGTTCAGCAGCGTCAGCAGACTGACCCAGAGGCCGAAGCTGAAGGTGATGTTCAAGACCAGCAAGGTTCGATCGTCGCGGTTGAAGTGCAGCAATGAATTGATCTGCTCGATCTTGCCGTGGAATGCGTCGTGCGCCACCACCACACCCTTTGGTACGCCGGTCGAACCGGACGTGAAGACGATCAGTGCAGAGCCCTGAAGCAATTCGCGTTGCGCTGGCGCTTCGGCGGCGATCTTGATGAGCGACTCCCTCTCAGGGCGGTCGGTTAGGAGATCGACGATCCACCGTGCCTTGGTGCGGCGGGCAAAGGCATCGCTGACTGCACTCGGCGTGGTTCGATTGACCGGCACGGCAACGCCGCCGGCCAACCATATGCCGAGGATGGCGGCGATATCCAACGGTTGATTCGAAACGTGCACGTGCACGGGTTCGTCTGCCTCGATCCCTCCTGCGCGTAACGTCGCGGCGACGGCGCGTGCCTGCTCAGCGATATCGCGGTAGCGCAGATCAGAGCCGTCGCCGACGATCGCCGTTTGCGTGGCGTTGGCACGGCACGCGTTTGCCAGTGCTTCGGTGAGGGCGCCGGACATCATGTCTCTTGTTGTGGATCAATATCCTGCGAAGGGAGATCAAAGATGGTGCTGACTAACAAGGTGGCCAAAGTCTTCAACTTTTAGGGCATTTTCGGTGGTTCTGTCGCGGTAAGCCGATGAGGCCGATTGGAGCTGTCAGGCAGAAGGCGATCAGAAGGCCAGCGAATAGAACTGATCGGCTGGCGACGAGGCCGGGCCTTTGAAGCGTTCGAGCTGACCTTTGCGAATCATGTGCATCGTCTCGATGCCCGCGATCAGGATGCGTGCGCAGGCGAATGACTTGAAGCCCAACATCGGCCGCACGATGCGCTTGATCGCTCGATGGTCTTGCTCGACGATGTTGTTCAGGTATTTGGACTGGCGCAGCTCGATGGGCAGACCAGTGTCGGCTTGGATGCTGACGATGGCCGCCGTGTTGGCGCCGCTCTTGTCGATGCTGATCTTCTCGGGCACGCCATGCAGGTCGATGTGGCATTCCAGAAATGCCCGCGCCGCGGCATGGTCCCGCTTGGCGCGAAGCAGGAAGTCGATCGTGTCGCCTTCCCGATCGACCGCGCGGTACAGGTACTTCCAGTGGCCGGCGACCTTGAGGTAGGTCTCGTCCATGCGCCAGCTCATGCCGACCGAGAACTTGCGCCGACGGCAAACTACCGCGAGCACTGGCAACATCTTGATCGCCCAGCGGTGAATGGTCGAGTGATCGACAAACACTCCGCGCTCGCCCATCATCTCTTCGAGGTGGCGCAGGCTCAGCGGGTAGGCCACGTACCAGCGCACGCATATCAGCATGATCTCTACCGGATAGTGAAGGCGCTTGATCGCCTGACGCAATGCATCGATCATCGTTTTCGGGTCAATTCGCATCGGCCGACCCTAACACCTCGCGGTTGTTGCGACAGAACCCTGCAAGATGGTCGCAGCCCGCACGAGAGGGTCGAAACGATCTGGTAGCACCGCGTTCGCACTAGCGTCATCATTGGCCCACAGAAATAGATCCCGGAGACTGAACCGATGACCGACTCGACGCGCCGCCGACTCCTGCTCGCCGCCCTGACCGCAGGCGCCGGCTCTCTCGTCGCGTGCGCGACCCGCCCGGCTGCTGCCGAGATGCCTCCCATCGTCTTCGTGCCGGGCAATGGCGACACCGCAGGGCTCTGGATGACGACGCTCTGGCGCTTCGAATCGAACGGCTGGCCGCGCGAGCGCCTGCACGCCATCGACCTGCCCTACCCGCTAGCCCGCGACGACGACACCAAGCCGCAGGCCGGCCGCACCTCGACGCGCGAGCACACCGCTTTCCTCGACGCCGAGGTGAAGCGGGTGCTGGCCCGCACCGGTGCGGCGAAGGTGGCGCTGGTAGGCAACTCGCGCGGCGGCTATCCAATTCGCAACTTCATCGAACATGGCGGCGGGGCGGCGGTGGTCTCGCACGCGGTGCTCTGTGGGGTGCCTAACCACGGCGTCTACGCCGATGCGAACGCTCGCCTCGGCAGCGAGTTCAACGGTGCCG
>JAYVVB010000192.1:0-2785 GCA_043787455.1 Rhizobacter sp. | reverse complement strand
GACCTCGCACCAGGCTTCGTCGTCGAGGCGCGCAGCCCGGAAGACGGCCTGATCGAGGCGATCCGAAAGCCCGGCGGCTCGTTCATGGCGGCCGTCCAGTGGCATCCAGAATTTCATCGGCACGGCGAAGGCACGCTCGACGACCGGCCGATGCTCGAAGACTTTCTCGCCGCGGCGCGCGCGGCACGGACCGCCTCATGAAGACTCTGAAGATCGTCAATCCCGCCGACGGGTCGCCGCTGGCCGAAGTGCCTGCCGACGACGCGGCGAGCGTCGCCGAGAAAGCCGCGCGTGCTCGGACGGCGCAGCCGGCATGGAGCGCGACGCCGCTCGCGGAGCGCATCGCTGCGATGACACGGTTTCGCGCCAGCGTCGGCGCCGAGCTCGAGACGCTGGCGAGGACGCTGACGAACGAAGTCGGCAAGCCGCTCGCGCAATCGCGCAACGAGATCAATGGCTTCCTCGGCCGCATCGACTTCTTCCTCGCCGAAGTCGCGCAGGCGACGGCGCCGGAGACGGTGTTCGGCGACGCCACGATCACAGAGCGCATCGATCACGATCCGCTCGGCGTCATCGCCAACATCTCGGCCTGGAACTACCCGTACTTCGTCGGCGGCAACGTCTTCGTCCCGGCGCTGCTCACGGGTAACGCCGTGCTCTACAAGCCCTCGGAGTTCGCGATCCTCACGGGCCAGCACATCGATCGGCTGCTCCACGCGGCCGGCGTTCCGGCGGATGTGTTCATCACGCTCGTCGGCACCGGCGAGGTCGGCGCGGCGCTGCTCGAGGAGAAGGTCGACGGCGTCTTCTTCACCGGCTCGGCGGCGACCGGCGCGAAGATCGCGGCGCAGATGGGGCCGCGAATGGTGCGGCTCCAGCTCGAGCTCGGCGGCAAGGATCCGACCTACGTCGCCGACGACGCCGACCCGAAGGCCGCGGCCGAGTCGCTCGCCGACGGCGCCATGTACAACACCGGCCAGAGCTGCTGCTCGGTCGAGCGCATCTACGTCCACGAGAAGATCCACGACGCCTTCGTCGATCACTTCCTCGCCACGGTCTCCGGCTTCAAGTCGGGCGACCCGCTCGCCGACGGCACCTACATCGGCCCGTTGACGCGCGCGCCGCAGCTCGCGGTGCTCGACGCGCAGGTCGCCGATGCGCTCGCCAAGGGCGCGACTCTGCGCACCGGTGGCAAGCGCGTCGAGAAGGCCGGCAACTGGTTCGAGTCGACGGTGCTGATCGAGGTCGACCATACGATGGCGGTGATGCGTGTGGAGAGCTTCGGTCCGCTCATCGGCATCCAGAAGGTCGCGGACGACGACGAGGCGCTCGCCCTGATGAACGACACGCGCTACGGCCTCACGGCAGGGATGTACACGCGTGACCAGGCGCGCGCCGCGAAGCTGCTCAAGAGAGTCAACGCCGGCAGCATCTACTGGAACTGCTGCGATCGCGTCAGCCCGCGCCTGCCCTGGTCGGGCCACGGCGACTCCGGCGTCGGCGTGACGCTATCGAGCTACGGCATCCAGGCGTTCACGCGGCCGCGGGCCTGGCATCTGCGCAAGGCCTGAGCCTCGACGACGGGTCGCTCAGCTGACGGTCACTTCTCCGATCGGAATCAGGCTCATCAGGGCCGACGGCGTCGGCGCTGGCTGCGACTCCTCCGCATCGGCGACGGTTTCGCGCGGCATCGGCATCGTGTCGCCACGCCGCGATTCGTTGCGTACCGACACGAGCACCGCTTCGGCGCGGCGCAAGGCGTCGGCGATGGTCTCGTTGGCGTGCATCTGGATCGAGCCGACGTTGAGCGCGATCCGGGCGATGCGCGGCGCGACCTGGCGATCGTCGAGCCGGGCGACGATGCGCGAGACGACGATCGCCGAGTCGACGAGGCGCGTGCGCGGCAGGACGGCGGCGAACTCGTCGCCGCCGATGCGGCCGGCAACGTCGCGCCGGCGCAAGGTTTCGCGCAGGGCGGTGCCGATCTGGCGCAGCGCCTCGTCGCCGTTGGCGTGGCCGAGCAGCTCGTTGACGCGCTGGAGCCGATCGACGTCGAAGACGATCAGCGTCGCGGCGTCGCGGGCGGCTTCGACCGCGCGCTCGGCGAGTTCGTGGAAGTGGCGCCGGTTCGGCAACCGCGTCAGCGTGTCGACGTCGACCAGTTGCTTGAGCTTGCGCTGCGAAGCGAGGAGGTGGGCGATGCGGCGCTCGTGATGCATGACCAGCGAGAGCTGGGTCATGAGCAGGGCGATGACGGTGGTCGCGATCATGCCGCCGAGGGCGACGTCGCCCGGGGCGAGCATCGGGCCAAGGTAGGCGACGTCGACGGCGAGCCAGGCCACCTGCGCGATCGCGCTGGCGACGAGGCCGACTCGCAGCGTCCGCAGCGTCGTGCTGGTCGCGAAGTCTTCCAGGCGCGAGACCGCGACCGCGGCGTAGACCGTGAGCGCGAACGACGAGGCCACGTAGATCTGGGTCGAGGTCGCGAACCCGAACGGAGCGAGCCAGGTGCCGCCGGTGATGAGAGTCGCGATGATGAAAGCCATGCGATCGGCCCATTCCGGCACGCGCGTGGCGCCGCGCGAGTAGAAACGCCGCACTCCCGCGAGCGTGACGATCGGCCACTGCAAGGCGCAGGCCGCGGCGATCGGCGCGCCCGCGCCGATCGGATCGACGCTCGCCTGCAGGATCAGGCCGATCGCGAGAATGCTGTTGGCGCCGAGCCACCAGCGCGAGCCGCGCCGGCTCTGCTGCCGAAACCCCATCGACGCCGCGGCGCCGCTCG
>JAYVVB010000191.1:0-6377 GCA_043787455.1 Rhizobacter sp. | reverse complement strand
CCGCGAATGTCGAGGTCGCGGCGCGCGATCTCGAAACCGTCGTTCGTTTCCAGCATCGCCTTGAGGCGCGCCTTCGCGGTCTCCGAAAGCGGCGCGCTGTAGAGCAGCACGCACACGCTCGCCGTCGTGCCGCGACCGACGCGGCCGCGCAGCTGGTGCAGCTGCGACAGGCCGAAGCGCTCGGCGTGCTCGACCACCATCAGCGATGCGTTGGGCACGTCGACGCCGACCTCGATCACCGTCGTCGCGACCAGCACCGCGGTTTGGCCGCCGGAAAAGAGCGACATCGCCGCCGCCTTCTCCGCCGAGGGCATACGGCCGTGCAGCAGGCCGATCATCCGGCCGGGCAGCGCGGCACATAGCTCGACGTGGGTCGCGGTCGCGTTCTTGAGGTCGAACGCCGCCGACTCGTCGACGAGCGGGCAGACCCAGTACGTCTGCCGGCCGAGCGCCGCTTCGTCGCGGATGCGGGCGACGACCTCGTCGCGGCGCGCGTCGGCGAAGAGCTTGGTGACGACGGGCGTGCGGCCGGGCGGTAGCTCGTCGATCGTGCTGACGTCGAGGTCGGCGAAGAGCGTCATCGCAAGCGTCCGCGGGATCGGCGTCGCGCTCATCATCAGGAAATGCGGCTCGAGCTCGCCCTGATCGTGCAGCTTGGCGCGCAGCGCCAGGCGCTGAGCGACGCCGAAGCGATGCTGCTCGTCGATGATCGCCAGGCCGAGCCGGGCAAAGCGCACCTGCTCCTCGATCAGCGCATGCGTGCCGACGACGAGCCCGGCCTCGCCCGACGCGACCTGCTCGAGCATCTCGTCGCGCTTCTTGCCCTTGCGGCTGCCGGTGAGCCAGGCGACGGTGACGCCGAGCGGCGCGAGCCAGCCGACGAGCTTCTTCAGGTGCTGCTCGGCGAGGATCTCGGTCGGCGCCATCAGGGCGCATTGCCAGCCGGCGTCGATGGCGCGTGCCGCTGCGAGCGCCGCGACCACTGTCTTGCCGGAACCGACGTCGCCTTGGAGCAGGCGATGCATCGGCACGGCGCGGCCGAGGTCGGCGTCGATCTCGGCGGCGACGCGGTGCTGCGCCGCGGTAAGCGCGAACGGCAGCGCCGACCGCATGGCCTCGTGGAGACGACCCTTCGTCGACGCGAGCGGCGGCGCGCGCTGGCGCTCGCGCTCGCGCTTGGCGAGCAGCTGCGAGAGCTGCTGCGCGAGCAGCTCGTCGAACTTGAGCCGTTGCCAGGCCGGGTGCGAGCGGTCCTCGAGCGCGGCCGCGTCGAGTCCGGGCGCCGGCTCATGCAGGCGCGCGATCGCGTCGCGCAAGGTCGGAAGGCCGGGCGGAACGATGCCGGCGGGCAGGTGCTCGTCGAGGTCGGCGCACTTGCGACCCTCGGCGACGGCCTTGCGCAGATACGCCTGCGACAGCTGCACCGTGCTCGGGTAGACGGGCGTGAGCGAGGTCGGCAGCGGCGTCTCGGGCGTGACGACCTTGAACGCCGGGTGGACCATCTCGAGGCCGAAGAAGCCCCCTCGCGCTTCGCCGCGCACACGCACCCGCCGCCCGGCGGCGAGCGTCTTCTGCTGCGACGGATAGAAGTGGAGAAAGCGCAGGACCAGGTCGGCGCTGTCGTCGGCGATCGTCACGACGAGCTGGCGCCGCGGCCGGAACTGGATCTTCGATTCGGCGACGACGCCTTCGACCTGACCGGTCTCGCCATCGTGGAGGGAGGCGATCGGAACGATCCGGGTCTCGTCCTCAAAGCGTAACGGCAGGTGTAGTGCGAGGTCGATGTCGCGCACCAGGCCCAGCTTGGCGAGCGCCTGCTCGGGCGCGGATCGCGCCGTCGCCTCTTCACCGGCGATCGCCCCTGGTTTACGCCGCGCAGAAGTGGCCATGGGAGAATTTTGCCCTCCGATGACGATGACGATGCCTCTTGCCCTCAGCGATTTCGACTTCGCGCTCCCTCCCGAACTGATCGCGCAGCAACCGATGGCCGAGCGCAGCGCCTCGCGCCTGCTCGACGGCCGGGGCGAACCACCGATCGACCGGACCTTTCGCGACCTCCCGGACCTGCTCCGCGCCGGCGATCTGCTCGTCGTCAACAACACCGCGGTGATCAAGGCGCGCCTTCTCGGCGTCAAGGCGAGCGGCGGCGCGGTCGAGGCGCTGGTCGAGCGGATCGAGGCCGACGGCATCGTCCTCGCCCACTTGCGCGCCAGTAAATCGCCGAAAGCGGGCAACGTCGTCCGCTTCGCCGAAGCCTTCGATGCCGAGGTCCTCGGCCGCGCCGGCGGCGACGGCTCGCTCTTTCGCCTGCGCTTTCCCGAGGATCCGTATCGATTGCTCGAGCGCTACGGCCACGTCCCGCTCCCGCCCTACATCGTCCGCGTCGACGACAGCGGCGACATCGAGCGCTACCAGACGGTGTTCGCCGAGCGGCCTGGTGCCGTCGCCGCGCCGACCGCGGCGCTCCACTTCGACGCGGCCCTGCTGGCGGCGCTCGCCGCGCGCGGCATCGAGCGCACGGCCGTGACGCTGCACGTCGGCGCCGGCACCTTTCTGCCGGTGCGAGGCGACAGCATCGCCGGTCATGTGATGCACAGCGAGCGCTTCGAAGTCGGCCTGGAGGCGACGTGCGCGATCGCGGCGACGCGGGCGCGCGGCGGGCGTATTGTCGCCGTCGGCACGACGAGCCTGCGCGCGCTCGAGGCCGCGGCGCTGCGCAGCGGTGGCGGCGTGCTCGATCCCGCCGCGGGCGAGACCGACCTCTTCATCACGCCCGGCTTTCGCTTTCGTGTCGCCGACCTGCTGCTCACCAACTTCCATCTGCCCAAGAGCACCTTGCTGATGCTCGTCTCGGCGTTCGCAGGCCACGCGCGATCGCGTGCGCTCTACGCGCACGCGATCGCTTCGCGCTACCGCTTCTTCAGCTATGGCGATGCGATGCTGCTGGCGCGTGACGACATGAGCGAGCGGTGAAAGTGCGACATCTCTTTGTGCGATTCAGCAGCGGCGTCGCCGCTGCGACGCTCGTCGCGTGCCTGTTCGCGCCGTCTTTCGCGCGCGCTGCGAGTTGCGCCACCGAAGGCACGTGCGTCGGATTTCCTCGCGTCGCCCTCGTCGCCGACGCGAGCGACGGCCTGACGCTCCCGCGTCGGGTTCTCGAAGTCTCGCCCGGTCGCTTCCGGCGCATCGACATGGGCAGCTGGGAGACGCGGCGTGGTCGCCTGCTGCAGTTCGATGGCGCGGGGCGGATGCTCGTCGTCGTCGACGACCGCAACCGCTCGCTCCTCATTCTCGTGCGCGGCCCTGCGGCGGGCGCCCCGGCCGCGACAATTCGCTGATGCTTCTCTTCGACGTGCTCGCCACAGAAGGCCACGCCCGCCGCGGCCGCATGACCTTGCGTCGTGGCACGGTCGAGACGCCGGTGTTCATGCCGGTCGGCACCTACGGCAGCGTCAAGGCCGTGGCGCCGGCGTCGCTCGAGGCGATGGGCGCCGAAATCATCCTCGGCAACACCTTCCATCTCTGGCTGCGACCCGGCACGGACGTCATCGCGCGCTTCGGCGGCCTGCATCGCTTCGAAGCCTGGACGCGGCCGATCCTCACCGACAGCGGCGGCTTCCAGGTCTGGTCGCTCGGCGCCAACGCGAAGGTGAGCGAGCAGGGCGTCGCCTTCCAGTCGCCGGTCAACGGCGACAAGCTGCTGCTCACGCCCGAGGTCAGCATGCAGGTCCAGAGCGTGCTCGACAGCGACATCGCGATGCAGTTCGACGAGTGCACCGCCTACGAGACCGGTGGCCGTGTCACCGGCGAAGCCGAGGCGCGCCGCTCGATGCAGATGAGCCTGCGCTGGGCCGAGCGCTCGCGCGCCGAGTTCGCGCGCCTCGAGAACCCGAACGCGCTCTTCGGCATCGTCCAGGGCGGGATGTTCGAGTCGTTGCGCGAGGAGTCCGTTGCCGGTCTCGCCGAGCTCGACCTTCCGGGCTACGCGATCGGTGGTGTCAGCGTCGGCGAGCCCAAGGCCGAGATGCAGCGCATCGTCGGCCACACGCCGCATCGCCTGCCCGCGGCCAAGCCGCGCTACCTCATGGGCGTGGGCACGCCGGAGGATCTGGTCGACGGCGTCGAGGCCGGCGTCGACATGTTCGACTGCGTCATGCCGACTCGAAACGCGCGCAACGGTCATCTCTTCACGCGCTTCGGCGATCTGCGCATCAGGAACGCCCGCTACAAGACCGACGAGGCACCGCTCGACCCGACCTGCGGCTGCCCGACCTGCGCGCGCTTCTCGCGCGCCTACCTCCATCACCTCGACCGCTGCGGCGAGATGCTCGCGCCGATGCTCGCGAGCGTGCACAACCTGCACTTCTACGTTGCCTTGATGGGCGACATCCGCAGCGCTCTCGAAGCAGGCACGTTCGCCGCGTTCGCTGCGTCGTTTCGCGCCGATCGGCAGCGCGGCGTCTGATGAAGCCCGCCGCTCCCAACGCACTGCAGCGCTATCTCGGCGAGCGCCTGATCGGGCCGGCCGCGCAGCACGTTCTGCGCCATCCCTGGTCGTTCGCCTGGAACACGATCAAGGCGTTTCGCGCCAACCAGGGTCTGCTGCTCGCCGGTGCGGTCGCGTACTACGCGTTACTCTCGGTCGTGCCGCTCCTCATCCTCACGGTGATCGCACTCTCGAACGTCGTCGACCAGAGCGAGCTGCTCGCCACGCTCGGCCGCTACCTGGAGTGGCTCATGCCGGGGCAGTCGGCGGCGATCGTCGCCGAACTCGCCCACTTCCTCGACAAGCAGGGCGGCGTCGGCTGGCTCCTTCTCGGTACGATGATCTTCTTCAGCTCGCTTGCATTCACGGTGCTCGAGAACGCGATGTCGGTGATCTTCATGCACCGTGTCGTCGCCAAGAAGCGTCGCTTCATCTTCTCGGTGCTGATCCCCTACGTCTACATCCTCTCGCTCGGCATCGGCCTGCTGCTCGTCACGCTCGTTGCCGGGAGCCTCCAGGCCGTGGGCAAGGAAAACGTCGACTTTCTCGGTCGCACGTGGTCGCTGCACGGCGTCTCCGGCGCCCTTCTGTACCTGCTGGGGCTGGCCGGCGAGATCTTCGTGCTGACGTCGGTCTACCTCGTCATGCCGGCCGGGCGGCTGGCCTGGCGCCATGCGCTCATCGGCGGCGTCACCGCGGCGCTGCTCTGGGAGATCACGCGCCACATCCTCGTCTGGTACTTCGCGACGCTCTCGCAGGTGACGGTGGTCTACGGCTCGCTGACGACGGCGATCGTCGTCCTGCTTAGCCTCGAGATTGCGGCGACGCTGCTGCTGCTCGGCGCGCAAGTGATCTCTGAATACGAGCGCATCGGCCTGCCGGCGAAGACGCCGGCGGCGGCCGGCTTCACGACCGCCTAGGACGCGAGCAAAGCAGCGACGCGGTCTCGGAGCGATGTCGGCGTCGCTGCCGCGGGCGCGACCGGCTCGCCGGCGACGAGGTCGACGCGGTTGAAGAAGCCGCGCCGGAACGGCCGGCTCAGCGCCTTGCCGCCAGCGCGCGAGAAGAACGAGCCCCAGAGGTTCTGCAGCGCCAGCGGCACGACCGGCACCGGGTTCGTCTCGAGAAGCTTCATCACGCCGCCTTTGAATTCCGCCATCGCACCGTCGCGCGAGATCGCGCCTTCAGGAAAGATGCAGAGCAGCTCGCCCTCGTCGAGCACTCGGCGGGCGCGCGCAAAAGCCTGGTCGTAGGTCGCCGGATCGACCTTCTGCGGCGCGATCGGGATCGCCTTGGCGAGGCGGAAGAACCAGCCCAGTACGGGCAGCTTGAAGATCTCGCTGTCCATGATGAAGCGGATCGGCCGCGGGCTCGCCGCCATCAGCAGTACCGGGTCGACGAAGCTGACGTGGTTGCAGACGAGGATCGCCGCGCCCTGGGTCGGGATGTTCTCCTCGCCGCGGACATGGAAGCGATAGATCACGCGCGCCATGACGAAGGCGACGAAACGGAGCAGGTACTCCGGAACGAGCAGGAAGATGTACGACGCGACGATGGCATTGAGGATGCCGATCACGAGAAACACCTGCGGGATCGTGAAGCCGGCCGCAAGCAACGCGCCGACGAGCACGGAGCTCGCGATCATCAGGAGCGCGTTCAGGATGTTGTTCGCGGCGATGATCCGCGCCCGGTGGCTCGGCGCCGAGCGCAGCTGGACGAGCGCGTACATCGGCACGCTGTAGAGGCCGGCGAAGAGCGAGAGCAGGGCCAGGTCGGCCATCACGCGCCAGTGGGCGTGCTCGGCCAGAAACGAGGCGAGCGAGTAGCCGGCCGAGGGTGGCAGGCCGCGTGCCGCGAAGTAGAGATCGACCGAGAACACGCTCATCCCGAT
>JAYVVB010000190.1:0-3436 GCA_043787455.1 Rhizobacter sp. | reverse complement strand
GAGGTCGAGGCCGAGGTGATCGACGGGCCGCAGTCGGTCGTCTGGGACGAGGCCGAGAACCGGATGCACGTGCAGAAGGCGCTCATGGAATATTTGGTGCTGGGTCGGATCGGCTGACTGCCGCGGGCGCACCTCGCGTCGCCATGGCCACACCGATGCACGCGACGAACATGCCGACCCACATCACCGGCGTCGGCAGGACGCCGAAGACGGCCCACTCGCACAGGGCGGCGATCGGCGGCGTCAGGTAGAGCAGGCTCGTGACGCCTGTCGCCTGGCCGTGGCGAAGCAGCAGGTGGAAAATCGAGTAGGCACCGATCGACGCGAGCACGACGTGATAGCCGAGCGACACGAAGATCTGCGCGTTCCAGCGGATGTCGAAGCCCTCGACGGCGACACCGAGCGGCAGCATGACGACCGCGGTCGCGAAGAAATGGATGCACACCGCCGAGCGCAGGTCGGAGCGGGCGCAGAACTGGCGCTGGTAGAGCGTTCCCGCGGTGACGCAGGCGAGCGCCCAGAACACGACCAGGAGGCTCGCCAGCGACGACGACGCTTCGGCGCGCTGGCCGACGACGAGCGCCACGCCGGCCAGGCCGACGCCGACGCCGAGCTTCTGCATCGGCCCGAGCCGCTCGTGCAGCCAGCGCGACATGATCACCGCCGTGAGCAGCGGCTGGAGGGCGAGCACGAGCGCCGTCACGCCGGCCGAGAGTCCCCAGCGCTGCGCGTAGTGGCTGCCGCCGAGATAGCCGGCGTGGCTCAGCAGGCCCGCGACCGTGACGTGGCCCCATTCGGCGCGCGTCTTCGGCCACGTCGCGCGCAGGCCGAAGGCGAGCAGAGCGACGACGAAGGCGATCGCGTAGCGCACGCCGATGTAGGTGAACGGCGCCGCGTACTGGAGCGCGATGCGCGACGCGACGAAGCCCGCGCCCCAGATGGTGACGAAGTAGGCCGAGAGCGCGACCAGGACGAGCTCGGACAGCGGCCGGTCGACGGGCGGGACGATGGCGGCGCTCACGCCGCCGGTTCGCGCGAACGTGGGCAAAGAGGCGCGTCGATCGACATCAGCATCCGATCGACGCTAGGGACGCGCCTCGAGCCTGTCAAGCGCGCTTGCTGCGCGTCGACGGTGCTACCGTCGCAGGCATCTTGACCGAGCCGTCGCCCACCGCCCGATTCGCCGCCGCGAGCCGCGACGACTGCCTCGCGCTCGATCGGGCGGACGTTCTCGCCCCGCTGCGCGACGAGTTCGTCCTGCCCGAAGGGGTCGTCTATCTCGACGGCAATTCGCTCGGCGCGCTGCCCGGGCGCACCGCCGCCCGCCTCGCTGAAGTCGCGACGCGCGAATGGGGCGAGGGCCTGATCCGCAGCTGGAACACGGCCGGCTGGATCGAGCTCTCGCGCCGCATCGGCGACAAGATCGCGGCGCTCGTGGGCGCGCATGCCGGCGAGGTGAGCGTCGCCGACTCGACCTCGGTGAACCTGTTCAAGGCCCTGAGCACGGCCGTGGCGATGCAGCGCATCGACGCGCCGAAGCGAAACGTCATCCTCTCCGAGCGCGGCAACTTCCCGACCGATCTCTACATGGCCGAAAGCGTCGCGGCGACGGCGGGCCTGTCGCTTCGCCTCGTCGACGGAACGCGCATCGCCGAGCATCTCGACAGCGACGTCGCCGTGCTGATGCTGACGCACGTCAACTACCGCAGCGGCCGCATGCACCGCATGGCCGAGACGACGCGGGCAGCGCACGCCGCGGGCGCGCTGGCGCTCTGGGATCTCGCCCACTCGGCCGGCGCAGTGCCGGTCGACCTGCACGGCACCGACGCCGACTTCGCCGTCGGCTGCGGCTACAAGTACCTGAACGGCGGCCCGGGCGCGCCGGCCTTCCTGTGGGCGCACCCGCGCCACACGGCGCGCATGGACCGAGAGCAGCTGCGCCAGCCGCTCTCGGGCTGGCTCGGCCACGCGGCGCCGTTCGAGTTCGCGCCGTCGTACCGGCCGGCGCGCGGCATCGATCGCTTCGTCTGCGGCACGCCGCCCGTCCTCGCGATGGCCGCGCTCGAATGCGGCGTCGACGTCTTCGCCGCGGCCGAAGCACTCGGCGGCATGACGGCGCTGCGCGCCAAGTCGATCGCGCTCGCCGAGCTCTTCATCGATCGCGTCGAGGCGCGCTGCGCCGGCCTCGGCCTCGCCCTCGTCACGCCGCGCGACGCCGATGCGCGCGGCAGCCAGGCGAGCTTCGCGCATGCCGAGGGCTATCCGATCATGCGAGCGCTGATCGATCGTGACGTGATCGGCGACTTCCGCGCCGGCGACGACGGCGGCGACGCCGACCCGGCCCTGGCGGGCGACCTGCTCCGCTTCGGCTTCACGCCGCTCTACACCCGCTTCGTCGATGCCTGGGACGCGGTCGAGCAGCTGCGTGACGTGATCGCGAGCGGCGTTCATCGCAGTCCCGCGTTCGCCCGGCGTGCAGCGGTGACCTGATGAGCGATCCGCAGGCACCCCCATCCGCGGCCGAGGTCGTCGCCGGCGAGGCCGCCAAGGTCGACTTCAGCCGCGACATGAGCTATGGCGACTACCTTCATCTCGACGAGATCCTCGGCGCGCAGCACCTGCGCTCCGGCACGCACGACGAGATGCTCTTCATCGTCCAGCACCAGGTGAGCGAGCTCTGGATGAAGCTGCTGCTGCACGAGCTCGAGGCCGCCATCGCCGCGGTCGCGAGCGACCGCCTGTCGGCCTCGTTCAAGATGCTGGCGCGGGTCAGCAAGATCATGGAACAGCTCGTCCATGCCTGGGACGTGCTGGCGACGATGACGCCGCCCGAATACTCGCGCATGCGGCCGTCGCTCGCGTCGAGCAGCGGCTTCCAGAGCTGGCAGTACCGCTCGATCGAGTTCATGCTCGGCAACAAGAACGCGGCGATGCTGAAGCCGCACGCGCATCGGGCCGACCTGCTCGCCAAGGTGCAGGCGCTGCACGACGCGCCGTCGCTCTACGACGAGTCGCTGCGCCTCCTGGCCCGGCGCGGCCTGTCCGTGCCGGCGGAGTACGTCGAGCGCGACTGGTCGAAGCCTTATGTCGCGAACGAAGCGGTCGAGCAGGCTTGGCTCGTCGTCTACCGCGACCCCGAAGCGCACTGGGACCTCTACCAGCTGGGCGAAGAGCTCACCGACCTCGAAGACACGTTCCGCCTCTGGCGCTTTCGCCACGTGACGACGGTCGAGCGGGTGATCGGCTTCAAGCGCGGCACGGGCGGCACCGGCGGCGTGAGCTACCTGCGCAAGATGCTCGACGTCGTCCTCTTTCCCGAGATCTGGAAGCTGCGCACCGATCTCTAGCGGCGCGAGCGCGAAGCTCAACGCATCGCGAGCACGGCCTCGCGCACGAACTCGAGCCGGTCCTGGCCGAAAAACATCGCGTCGCCGAC
>JAYVVB010000189.1:0-14286 GCA_043787455.1 Rhizobacter sp. | reverse complement strand
CTGCGATCAGCGCGCGCCGCGGCGGATCCGTCGCCACCGGGATGACGCCTGCACGATCGGCCTCCGGCGCCGGATCGCTCTCTTCGTCCGGCGACAACGAGGACTGCGCGACGCTGCAGCGTCGCTACAAGGAAAGCCAGGACTGCTTCGGTCCACGGCCGCGCACCATCACCGGCGCCATCAACGTTGCCCGCTCGCCGCAGTGCCCCATCGTCGTCGACCCGTCGCCGAAGTGCGGCTTGCCGAACGGCGGCGAGGGTCCGCCGGCGACAGCGCCCTGACCCGTCGTCGAGTCGCGCGCCCGAGCGGCGCGCCGCGGGTAGGAAGCAGCGGCGCATCGCGCGCCGATAATTCGCCGCCATGCACGTTTTCCGCAGCCTCCGAGACCCCGGCCTCGCTCCGCGCTGCGCTCTCACGATCGGCAACTTCGACGGCGTGCACCGCGGCCATCAGGCGATGCTGGCGCTGCTTGTCTCGGAGGCCTCGCATAGAGGCCTTCCGGCCACCGTGCTCACCTTCGAGCCCAACCCGCGCGACTACTTCGCCCGGCGCGCCGGCACGCCCGATGCGGCGCCGGCTCGGATCGCGACGCTTCGCGACAAGGTCGTCGAGCTCGGCCGTTGCGGCATCGAGCAGGTCGTCGTCGCCCGCTTCGACGCCGCGTTCGCGGCGCAGACCCCGACCGCGTTCATCGATGACGTGCTCGTCGGCGGCTTGAACGCGCGCTACGTCCTCGTCGGCGACGACTTCCGCTTCGGCGCGCGCCGCGCCGGCGACTACGCGATGCTCGATGGCGCCGGCCAGGCGCGCGGCTTCGACGTTGCCCGCATGATGAGCTACGAGGTGCACGGCCAGCGCGTCTCGAGCTCAGCCGTTCGCGCCGCGCTCGCCGACGGCGACATGCAACGCGCCGAGGCCCTGCTCGGCCGGTCGTACAGCATCAGCGGCCGGGTCATCCACGGCGCGCGGCTCGGCCGCGAGCTCGGTGCGAGCGCGCCGGGACGCGGCGACGGCTTTCGCACGCTGAACCTGCGCTTCCCGCATGCACAGCCTGCGGCGATGGGCATATTCGTCGTCCGCGTCCACGGCCTCGGGGCCACGCCGCTCGAGGGCGTCGCCAGCCTGGGGCGACGGCCGACGGTCGACGACAGCGGCCGGGTCCTCCTCGAAGTGCACTGCTTCGACTGGCCGCCGGGCCTCGGCGCCGAGGGGGGCTACGGTAAACTCGTCGCCGTGGAACTGTTGAAAAAACTGCGCGACGAGGCTCGCTACGAATCCCTCGCCGCCCTCGCCGACGCGATCGGCAGCGACGCTGTCGCAGCGCGCTCCTTCATCGCCGCCGAGCTCGCCGAACACGCCGCGACCGGGCGGCAGACGACGCGCGACCGAATTTGATTCGCGTGAACGTCGCGCATCGCCGCGACCTGATCGCGATCGATCGCACCGCGATCCTCACTTTCTCTTCATCCTCCCGGGCCGACCGCTCGCCGCGCCGGCCACCCCTTCGAAAGATCCGCCGCCATGGCTGACGCGCCTCATGCCTCGACCGCATCGGTCGACTATCGATCGACGCTGAACCTGCCCGACACGCCGTTCCCGATGCGCGGCGATTTGCCCAAGCGCGAGCCGGGCTGGGTCAAGCAATGGAGCGACGAAGGCGTCTACCAGCGGCTGCGCGAAGCGCGTCACGACCGACCGCGCTTCGTCCTGCATGACGGGCCGCCCTACGCCAACGGCCAGCTCCACATCGGCCACGCCGCCAACAAGATCCTGAAGGACATGATCGTCAAGGCGCGCCAGCTCGCGGGATTCGACTCGCGCTACACGCCGGGCTGGGACTGCCACGGCCTGCCGATCGAGAACGCGATCGAGAAGACCTTCGGCCGCGGCCTCTCGCGCGCCGAAGTGCAGGCGAAGAGCCGGGCCTATGCGACCGAGCAGATCGCGCAGCAGATGGCCGACTTCAGACGTGTCGGCGTGCTCGGCGACTGGGAGCATCCGTACCGGACGATGGACTTCGGCAACGAGGCCGGCGAGATCCGCGTGCTCAAGCGGGTCGTCGAGCGCGGCTTCGTCTATCGCGGCCTGAAGCCCGTGTACTGGTGCTTCGACTGCGGCTCGTCGCTGGCCGAGTTCGAGATCGAGTACGCCGACCGAAAGTCGACGGCGATCGACGTCGCCTTCCTCGCCGCCGATCGGGCCGCGCTCGCTGCCGCGTTCGGCCTGCCTTCGATCGACAAGGACGCCTTCGCCGTCATCTGGACGACGACGCCCTGGACCATCCCCGCGAACCAGGCGCTGAACCTGAATCCGAAGCTCGAGTACGCGCTTGTCGACACCGAGCGCGGCCTGCTCGTGCTCGCCGGCGCGCTCGTCGACAAGTGCCTCGCGCGCTACGGCCTCGAAGGCCAGGTCGTCGCGACCGCGCTCGGCGAACGGCTCGACGGCTTGACGTTCCATCACCCGCTCGCCGCTGTCGACCGCGGCTACGACCGGCTCGCGCCGATCTACCTCGCCGACTACGCGACCGCCGAGGACGGCACCGGCCTTGTCCACTCGGCGCCGGCCTACGGCGTCGAGGACTTCAACTCGTGCCGCGCCCACGGCCTGGCGGTCGACGACATCCTCAATCCGGTCCAGGGCAACGGCGTCTACGAAGACAAGCTGCCGCTCTTCGGCGGCCACCACATTTGGAAGGCGACGCCGGCGATCGTCGATGCGCTGCGCGACGCCGGGCGCCTGTTGGCGAGCGGGACGCTCGTCCACAGCTATCCGCATTGCTGGCGCCACAAGACGCCGGTCGTCTACCGCGCCGCGGCGCAGTGGTTCGTGCGCATGGACGAGCCCGAGGAGTCGACGCGCGGCGTGTTCGCCACGAACCCGGCGCCGCAGACCTTGCGCGAATGCGCGCTCGACGCGATCGACGCGACCGACTTCTATCCCGAGAACGGACGCGCGCGGCTTCACGACATGATCGTGCACCGCCCCGACTGGTGCATCAGCCGGCAGCGCAACTGGGGCGTGCCGTTGCCCTTCTTCCTGCACAAGGTGACCGGCGAGCTTCATCCCGACACGCTCGCGCTGATCGACCGCGCCGCAACGATCGTCGAAGGCGGCGGCGTCGAGGCCTGGTCGCGCCTCTCGGCCGAGGACGTGCTCGGCGCCGAAGGCGAGCTCTCGGCTGCGAACTACGCCAAATCGAACGACATCCTCGACGTCTGGTTCGACTCGGGCTCGACCTTCTTCCACGTCCTGCGCGGCAGCCATCCGGGCACGACGATCCCCGACGACGACGGCAAGAACCCGGAGGCCGACCTCTACCTCGAAGGCCACGACCAGCACCGCGGCTGGTTCCACTCTTCCCTGCTGATCGCGTGCGCGATCGAGGGCCACGCGCCCTATCGCGGCCTGCTGACGCACGGCTTCACCGTCGACGGCTCCGGCCGCAAGATGAGCAAGAGCCTCGGCAACTTCGTCGCCTTGAACGAGGTCACGGCCAAGCTCGGCGCCGAGATCATCCGCCTCTGGTGCGCTTCGACCGACTACTCGGGCGACCTCGGCGTCGACGACAAGATCCTGGCGCGCGTCGTCGACGCCTACCGCCGGATCCGCAACACGCTGCGCTTCCTGTTCGCGAACACGAGCGACTTCGATCCCGCGAAAGACGCGGTCGCGACCTTTGACATGCTCGAGATCGACCGCTGGGCGCTCGCCCGCACGTCCGAGCTGCAGGCGGAGATCGTCGGCACGCTCGACCCCGAGCGCGGCGTCTTCACCGGCGGCCACTTCGGCGCGTACGAGTTCCATCCGGTCGTCGCCAAGCTGCAGGTGTTCTGCTCCGAGGATCTCGGCGCGTTCTACCTCGACGTCCTCAAGGACCGCCTCTACACGACCGCGCCCGGCTCGCATGTCCGACGCTCGGCGCAGACCGCGCTCTTCCACATCGCCCACGCGATGCTGCGCTGGATGGCGCCGTTCCTGAGCTTCACCGCCGAGGAAGCGTGGAAGATCTTCGGCCCGAAGGGCTCGCCGTCGATCTTCGTCGAGACCTATTGCGACACACGCGCCTGGGACGACGCCGCGCTGCTCGCGAAGTGGTCGCGCATCGCTGCCGTGCGCGCCGAGTCGAACCGCACGATCGAAGCCTTGCGCGCCGCAGGCCGGGTCGGCTCGTCGCTCCAGGCCGCGGTCACTGTGAAGGCCGGGCCGGCGATGGTCGATCTGCTCGGCTCGCTCGGCGACGATCTTCGCTTCGTCCTCATCACGTCGGCGGCAAAGGTGCTGCCGCTCGCCGCTGCGGCCGACGCGAACGAGTTCTTCGTCGAGGCCGAGCCGATCGCAGAGGCGAAGTGCGAGCGCTGCTGGCACTACCGGAGCGACGTCGGCCACGATCCTGCGCATCCGGGCCTGTGCCGGCGCTGCAGCGCAAACCTGTTCGGCGCCGGCGAGCCGAGGACGGTGGCCTGATGGCGACGCGACGCGGCGCGCTCGCACCCTGGCTCGGCATTGCCGCCGCGGTCATCGTCCTCGACCAGATCACCAAGGCGATGATCGTGTCGGCGTTCCAGCTCGGTGACGCGCGCCGCGTCACCGGCTTCTTCGACATCGTCCGCGCCCACAACCGCGGCGCTGCCTTCTCCTTCCTCAACGATGCGAGCGGCTGGCAACGCTGGTTCTTCATCGGCCTGGGGATCGTCGCAGCGTGCTTCATCGTCTGGCTGCTCAAGCGCCACGGCGGCCAGCGCCTCTTCGGCTGGGCACTCGCGCTGATCCTCGGCGGCGCCGTCGGCAACGTCATCGACCGGCTGCTGCACGGCTACGTCGTCGACTTCATCCAGGTGCACTGGCGCGGCTCGTACTTTCCGTCGTTCAACGTCGCCGACAGCGCGATCACGATCGGCGCGGCGCTCCTCATCGTCGACGAGCTGAGGCGAGTTCGGCGCGCCGGCTGAGTCCTACTGCTTCGTGACGCGGTCGCCGTACTTGATGGCGACGAGCTTGCCGCTCTCGAAGTGCAGCGTGGTCATGAACTGACCGTAGCCGGGGTTGTAGGTCCACTCGTCGACGCTTTCGCACGGCACGACGACGGGGCTACCCGACGTGCCGGGCGCCGGCGCCTCGACCGGCTTACAGAACGCGTCCTTCACGACCGGCTCGCCGCACTTCAGCAGCACCGAGGCGCGCGAGTCGCCGACGCTGACGAGGTCGCCTTTGCAGCGCAGGGACTGCGCGCTCGCGCTTGTAGGCGCGACGGTGCAAGCGACGGCGATCATCGCGGTAAGGGCAAGGAAGACTTTCATGATGACGAGCCTGCTGGAGGGATGACTAGGCTTGAGGCCAGTGCCGCGCCCAGACGGCAGCGATGCCCGGCTCGGCTCCGATGCGCGCGAGCAGGCTGACGAATTCGGGTCGCGACTCGGCCAGCGCCTTGCGCGCGCCGCTCCACTTCGACACCGCCGCGGTGAGGATGTCGAGCGCGCCCAGACGCTCGCCCGAGAGCCACGGCGCGGCCGGGAACTGGTCGGCGAAGATCTGCCAGAGCTCGTGCAGCCACGCCTTGCCGCGGGTCTGCTGCGCGCGGCGCGACGGCTCGCTCGCGAGCAGGCCGCTTTCGGGATGGGCGAGGCCGAGATGGATCAGGATCGCCGCGCTCTCGGTGAGGATGCTGCCGTCGTCGAGCACGAGCGTCGGCATCTGCGCGACCCGGTTGATGCGCCTCAGCTCGTCGAGTCCCGGCGAGGGCTTCCACGATGCCGCCTCGACGGTTTGATACGCGACCTCGGCGATGTCGAGCGCCGCCTCCGCGGCGGCCGATCCCGAGCCCTTCGTGCCGTAGAGTGTCAGCATGCGCGCGCCTGTCAGGGAATGAGGATGCTCGAGCCGGTCGTCTTGCGCGCTTCGAGGTCGCGGTGCGCCTGGGCGGCGTCGGCGAGCGCATAGCGCTGGGCGATGTGGATCTTCACCTGCCCGCTGGCGACGACGGCGAACAGGTCGTCGGCCATGGTCTGCATCGCCTCGCGGGTCGCGATGTGGGTGCCGAGCGTCTGCCGCGTCACGTAGAGCGAGCCCTTCGGCCCGAGCGAGACCGGCGCGAACGGCGGCACGACGCCAGAAGCATTGCCGAAGCTCGCCATCAGGCCGAACGGGCGCAGACACTCGAGCGACTTGTCCCAGGTGTCCTTGCCGATCGAGTCGTAGACGATCTTTACCCCCTTGCCGCCGGTGATCTCCTTCACCTTCGCGGCGAAGTCCTCGGTGCGGTAGTTGATCGTGAAGGCAGCGCCGTTGTCGCGCGCGAGCACGCATTTTTCCTCGCTGCCGGCTGTGCCGATCAGCTTCAAGCCGAGCGCCTTCGCCCACTGGCAGGCGATCAGGCCGACGCCGCCCGCGGCCGCGTGCCAGACGATGAAATCGCCCGGCTCGAGCGCCTCCTGAGCGCGCACGCGCTTGAGCAGGTACTGCACCGTCAGGCCCTTCAACATCATCGCCGCGCCGGCCTCGAACGAGATCGCATCGGGCAGCTTGACGACGGTCTTGACGGGCATGACGCGGGCGAGCGAATAGCTGCCCGGCGGCCCACTGCAGTACGCGGCGCGATCGCCTTCCTTCAGGTGCGTGACACCGGCGCCGACCGCTTCGATCACACCGGCGCCTTCGTTGCCCATGCTGAGCGGCATCGGCATCGCGTAGACGCCCGAGCGCTGGTAGACGTCGATGTAGTTGAGGCCCGAGGCGTGGTGGCGAATGCGGACCTCGCCCGCACCCGGCTCGCCGACGGACAGGTCGACGAGCTTCATCTCCTCGGGACCGCCGGCTTTGTCGATGCGGATGGTCGGGCTGGTGGTGGTGTGGGTCATCGCATGTCTCGCAGTGGCAGGTGCAGTGCGCTATCGTGCCAGAGCCGACGATGAAGCGCCTGACCCGAGCCCCCAACCTGGCCATCGCCACCCTGTGGGCCGACATGCTCAGCAATGCCGGCATCGAGGCGACGGTGCAGCGCATGTACGCGAGCAGCATCGCCGGCGAGCTGCCGCCCGACCAGGCGCTGCCCGAGGTGTGGATCAGCGACGATGCCCAGCTCGAGCCCGCGCGCGTGCTGCTGCACGAGCTGCGAAATCCGGTCCATCGCCACTGGGTCTGCCGCGCCTGCAACGAGCGCGTCGACGGCCCGTTCGAGCAATGCTGGAATTGCGGCGCCGACATGCCTGCGCCGTGACGTTCGAGCGCTCGCGCTCGCGCTAGAACGTACCCGGGTAGGCGCCGCCGTCCATCAGCAGGTTCTGGCCCGTGATGTAGCCGGCGTGGACGCTGCAGAGGAACGCGCAGGTCGCGCCGAACTCCTCGATGTTGCCGAGGCGCTGCGCCGGAACGCCGCGCTTTCTCGCTTCGAGGATCGACTGCTCGGTGACGCCGTCGCGCTTGGCGGTGTTCGCGACCATGGTGCGCACCCGGTCCGTGTCGAACCAGCCCGGGAGGAGGCCGTTGACCGTCACACCACGCGCCGCGAGCTTGCTGCGCGCGACGCCGGCGACGAAGCCGGTGAGGCCGCTGCGCGCGCCGTTCGAAAGGCCGAGGACATCGATCGGCGCCTTCACCGACCCCGAGGTGATGTTGACGATGCGGCCATAGCCGCGCTCGGCCATCTTGTCGACCGTCGCCTTAATCAGCTCGATCGGCGTCAGCATGTTGGCGTCGAGCGCCTTGATCCAGGCGTCGCGATTCCAGTCGCGAAAGTCACCTGGCGGCGGCCCGCCGGCGTTGTTGACGAGGATGTCGACCTGCGGGCATGCCGCGAGCGCTGCGGCACGGCCGGCCTCGGTCGTGATGTCGCCGGCGACGGCGCGCGCCTCGCCGCCGCCGCCGAGCGCGCGCAGCTCCTGAAGCGTCGCCGCGAGGACATCGGCACCGCGCGCGGTGATCACGACGTTGACCCCTTCCCTGGCGAGCGCCATCGCGCAGCCCTTGCCGAGCCCCTTGCTCGCCGCGCACACCAGCGCCCATTTGCCTGTCAGTCCGAGGTCCATCTCATTTGCCTTTCTTCATCGTGCCCTGGCAAGCAGCCAGATGCCCGCCAATACCAGGAGTGTGCCGGCGATGATCCAGCCGGTGAAGGGCTCGCCGAGGATGACGATGCCCATCAGGATCGTCGACAACGGCCCGATCATTCCCGTCTGCGCCACGACCGTCGCGCCGACGCGCTCGATCGCCATCATCACCATCAGCACCGGTAGGAAAGTGCAGAGCGTCGCGTTCAGCACCGAGAGCCAGATCACCGCCGGCTCGACCGCTGCGGCGGAGAGCGGCCGCAGCACCAGGAACTGGACGATGCAGAACAGGGAGGCGACGCTCGTCGCCAGGCCGGTGAGACGCACGGCGCCGAGGCGCTGGACCTCCTCGCCGCTGGCGACGAGGTAGATCGCATAGCTCACGGCGCTCGCGAACACAAGCGCGGCGCCTAGCGCGGCGTCCGTGACCTGGAACGAGACCTCGTGCCCGAACACGAGCAGCACGCCGCAGTAGCTGACGGCGAGCGCCACGAGCTGGCGCCGCGTCACCTTGCGCTTGAAGACGAAGACGCCCAGAGCGAGCACGAGCGTGGGGTTGAGGTACAGGATCAGCCGCTCGAGGCTCGCGGTGATGTGGGCGAGACCGGCGAAGTCGAGGAAGCTCGCGAGGTAATAACCGGAAAAGCCGAGGCCGGTGACGACAAGCCAGTCGCGCCGCGTCAGCGCCGGCCGGCCGCGCCCCGCCCACCATGCCAGTACGACGAAGAGCGGCAGCGCGAAGAGCATGCGGTACATGATCAGCGTCACCGCGTCGACACCGTGCCGGTAGGCGAGCTTGACGATGATTGCCTTGCCGGAGAAGGCGATCGAGCCCGCCATTGCCAGCGCGAGTCCGGGCCAGAGCCGTGGCGCGGCGTTCATCGCCGGCGGGGTGGCGGAACCGGCGTCGACCACGGCCGGGTCCGCCGCAATGGTCTCTGATTGCATCCCATGCGATTCTAGGGACGATGCCCGATCCGCTTCATTCGCACGCCGCCCGCGACGTCCTCGCCGCAACGCTAGACCGCGCGTCGCTTCTGGCCGCCTGGCTCGTGCTGCCGCTCGCCGCGCTGCTCTTCGCCCAATGGCCGCTGCGCGACCTCGTCGGCGCGTGGTCGCGCCAAGCCAACGACGTCGCGCAATGGATCTTCGCGCTCTACGTCGCCTTCGCCGTGCGCGCCGCAACGCGGGCGCGCGCACACATGGCGACCTCGCTCGTCGCGTCGGGCCCGCGTCCCCCGTGGCGCCGCGCCGTCGACCGCTGTGGCGAGGCGCTGCTCGTGCTGCCCTGGGCCGCGTTCGTGCTCGTCTCGGGCGCGCTGCCGACCTGGCGATCGGTGGTCGGGCTCGAAGCGTTTTCCGACACTTTCGATCCGCTCTACTTCGTGATCCGCCTCAGCGCCTGGCTGCTCGCGCTCGGCGTTCTCATGGAGGCGCTGATCGCTCTCTCGTCGCCCGCCGACACACGAGAACGCCTGCTGACCTCCGGAGCCGGCATCGGCGACGACGCGTGAGCTGGCTCGGCGCCGCGATGTTCGTCGTGGCGATGGTCGTCATGGTCGTGACCGGCCTGCCGATCTACGCCGTGCTCCTCGGCACCGCCGCAGCCTTCGCGGCGCTCGGCGTCGCGACCGGCGCGTTCGACTGGCCGATCCTCGGCGCGCTGCCGAGCCGCGTCGTCGGCCTGCTCGAGCACGATCTTCTGCAGGCGCTGCCGCTCTATGCCTTGATCGGCGCGCTCCTCAATCGCCTGCCCGTCGCCGCGCGTCTCCACGCCGCCGGAGCGCGCCTGTTCGCCCGCTCGGGCGCGGCCGCGCAGCTGTCGGCGCTCGGCGTGGGCGCGCTGCTCGCACCGATGAACGGCTCGGTCGGCGCGAGCCTCTACACACTGTCGCGCCGGATTGCGCCGCGGATCGCGCGCGCCGGCGTGGCGCCGGCAGAGACCGCGGCGACCCTGTGCGTCGCGAGCACGCTCGGCATCGTCATCCCGCCATCGCTCGTGCTGCTGCTCCTCGGCGACGCGATGATGCGTGCCCACACCGAGGCCGTGAACACGAGCCACGCGGCGACGCAGATCGTCAACACCCAGGACATCGTTCGCGCCGCGCTCCTGCCCGGCCTGGCAGTGTTCGCCACGGCGCTGGCCATCGCCGCATGGCGTGGCCGGGGTCGCGCTCCACTGCCGGCGCCGACATTGCGCCGCGGCGAATGGATCGAGGCGACGATCGTCGCGCTGGCGATCGTCGCGCTGCTCGGCTCGGTCGCGGTCGGGCGGCTCTACGCGGTCGAGGCCGCGGCCACGGGTGCCGTCGCTCTCTTCGCGTGGGCCGTGGTCTCGCGCCGCCTCGACCGGGTGACCCTGCGCGCCGTTCTCGCCGACGCGATGACGCTCACGGGCCTGCTCATGGCGCTCCTCGTCGCCGCGACCAGCTTCTCGCTCGTGCTGCGCGCGTTTGGCACCGACGCGCTCGTCGCCGCAGGACTCGAGGCGCTCGCGCCGCGACCGGCCTTGCTCGCCACCACCGTGCTCCTGATCTTCGTCGGCTGTTCGTTCGTGCTCGATGCCTTCGAGATGATCTTTCTCGTCGTGCCGCTCGTGATGCCGCCGGTGCTCGTGTCGGTGCCCGATGCGGCGTGGGTCGCCGCCGTCACGCTGCTCGTCCTGCAGACCGGGTTCCTCGTGCCGCCGTTCGGCTACGCGGTTGTCATGTCACGCCGGCTGCTGGCCGAGCCGCCGGCGCTCGCCGCCTTCGCGCGCGCCCTCGCGCCGCATCTCGTGGCGCAGGTACTCGTTCTCGCCGCGCTCGTCGCCTGGCCCTCGCTCACGCACTGGGGCGATGCGCCGGTGCGGGCGACGCCGGCCTTGTCGGAGCAGGACATCGAGCGCCTGATGAACGAGGCGAGCCGATCGAATCCGAAGCCGTGAGCGCCTTGCAGCCGGTGCAGCGTCAGAAACCGGCGGCCTGCCCGTCGCGGCGCGGATCGCTCGCCGCGACGTAGCCCTCGACGGCGGGATCGCCGAGGCGCCAGATGAACTGGCCGGCGCCGAAGTCCTGGTAGCTGTCCTGGATCACCTCGACCTCGTGGCCGCGCGCGACGAGGCCCGCGACGGTCGCGGCCGACATCGTCGCCTCGACGTTGATCGCGAGGCCGTCGTTGAAGCGCCAGCGCGGCGCGTCGCACGCCGCCTGCGGCTGCTGGCGATGGGCGAGCATGCGCACGATCGTCTGCAGATGCGCCTGCGGCTGCATGTTGCCGCCCATGATGCCGAAGCTCATCTGCGGCCGGCCGTCCTTGGTGAGGAACGCGGGGATGATGGTGTGGAACGGGCGTTTGCCGGGCGCGACGCAGTTCGGGCTCGCCGCTTCGAGGTGGAAACCGTGGCCGCGGTTCTGCATCGAGATGCCCCACTCGGGAATGACGACACCCGATCCGAAGCCCATGTAGTTGCTCTGGATGAAGCTCACCATCATGCCGCTCTCGTCGGCGGCGGTGAGGTAGATCGTGCCGCCCTTGACCGGATTGCCGGCGCCGAAGCGCTGCGCCCGCTTCGGGTCGATCAGGCGGGCGCGGTCGGCGAGGTAGCTGGCGTCCAGCATCTCGTCGGTGCTCAGGCGCATGCCGCCCCGCTGATCGGCGACGTGCGCGTAGGTATCGGCGAAGGCGAGCTTCATCGCCTCGATCTGCAGGTGCTGCGACTCGGCGCCGTCGACGGGCAGCGACTCGATGTCGAAGTGGCGCAGGATGCCGAGCGCGACCAGCGCCGCGATGCCCTGCCCGTTGGGCGGGATCTCGTGCAGGCGATGGCCGTAGGTGTCGATGCCGATCGTGTCGACCCACTCGGGCTTGTACGCGGCGAAGTCCTTCGCCTTCATCGAGCCGCCGTTGGCACGCGAGTGTGCCTCTGCGGCTTGCGCGATCTCGCCGCCGTAGAGCGTCTGTCCGCGCGTCTTCGCGATCGCCTTCAGCGCCCGTGCCGCCGCCGGAAACGCGAAGCGCTCGCCGACCTCGGGGGGACGCCCGTGCGGCAGGAAGGCCTCGGCCCAGCCAGGCATCGCGCCGAGCAGCGGCGCCGCCGCGACCCACTTCTGCTGGACGATGACCGGCACCGCGTAGCCGCGTTCGGCGACCTCGATCGCGGGCGCGAGCAGGTCGGCGAACGGGAGCTTGCCGAAGCGCTCCGAGAGCGCGACCCATGCGCCGACAGCGCCCGGCACCGTCACCGAGTCCCAGCCGCGCATCGGCGGGCGCTTCGGCTCGTCGCCGTATTTGCGCCGGAAGTAGTCGGTGTTCCACGACGCCGGCGCCGGACCCGAGGCGTTCAGGCCATGCAGCTTCTTGCCGTCCCATAGGATGCAGAACGCATCCGAGCCGAGGCCGTTGCTGCACGGCTCGACGAGCGTCATCACCGCGGCCGCGGCGATCGCGCCGTCGACCGCGTTACCACCCTGCTGGATCATGCGCAGGCCCGCCTGCGCGGCGAGCGGATGCGAGGTCGAGACGATGTTGCGCGCGAAGACGGGGACGCGCGTGGACGGGTAAGCCGTCTTCCATTCGAAGGTGTGGGCGGTCAAGTCGGTCCTTCCGATTGAAGGTGCGAGGAGGATCCCGCTGTCCCCGCTGACTTTAGACGCTTTGTCGCGCATGTCCGATGAAGGATCGGCGGACCAAGCGGCGAAGCCGCGTGCGGGCGGGCCGGGGCGCGCCACGAGCGGAGGGATTCGCGGCAGGCGATACCCGGCTGGGGCGTTGTGGCGGGCGGCGAGCAGCGCAGCGGAGTCGGATCGAAGGACCGACCGCCCGGGTCTGAGCCCCGGCCGAGTGCCGCTTGCCGCGACGCTCGGTCAACGAGACGCGACGATCCGGCCTCAGTCTTCCTGGAACGCGACCTCGCGCCTCTTGCTGATCGAAGGCAGCGTAACGATCACGATCAGCAGGGCCGCCGCAATCAGCAGTCCCGACGACAGCGGGCGGGTGACGAAGGTGCCCCAGTCGCCGCGCGAGAGCAGCAGCGCGCGGCGCAGGTTCTCTTCCATCATCGGCCCGAGGATGAAGCCGAGCAGGAGCGGCGCCGGCTCGCAGCTGAGCTTGTAGAACAGGTAGCCGATGAAAGCGAAGCTCGCCGTGAGGTAGACGTCGAAGGTCGCGTTGCTGAGCGTGTAGACGCCGATGCAGCAGAAGAGCGTGATCGCCGGGAAAAGGAAGCGGTAGGGCACGGTGAGCAGCTTGATCCACATGCCGATCAACGGCAGGTTGAGGATTACGAGCATCGCATTGCCGACCCACATCGAGGCGATCAGGCCCCAGAAGAGCTGCGGGTTCGACGTCATCACCTGCGGGCCGGGCTGGATGCCCTTGATCGTCATCGCGCCGACCATCAACGCCATCACCGCGTTGGGCGGGATGCCGAGCGTGAGCATCGGGATGAACGAGGTTTGGGCGCCGGCGTTGTTCGCCGACTCCGGACCGGCGACGCCCTGGATCGCGCCCTTGCCGAACGGGATTCGCGGATTGCGCGTCAGCTTCTTCTCGACCGTGTACGAAGCGAACGAGGCGAGCAGCGCACCGCCGCCAGGCAGCACGCCGAGGATCGAACCGAGCGCGGTGCCGCGCAGCACCGACGGCCAGGCCTCTTGGAAGTCGCGCTTGTCCGGCCACAGGCCTTTCACCTTGCTCGTGAAGACCTCGCGATGCTCCGCTGGCCGACCAAGGTTGGAGATGATCTCGCCGAAACCGAACACCCCCATCGCGATGACGACGAAGCCGATGCCGTCGGTGAGTTGCGGGATGTCGAAGCTGTAGCGCGCGGTACCCGAGATGACGTCGGTGTTGATCTGCGCCAGGAGCAGGCCGAGCAGGATCATCGCGATCGCCTTGATGAGCGAGCCGGAAGCGAGGACGACCGCGCCGATCAGGCCGAGCACCATCAGCGAGAAGTATTCGGCCGGGCCGAACTTGAAGGCGAGCTCGGTGAGCGGCGGTGCGAAGGCGGCGATGATGATCGTGCCGACGCACCCGGCGAAGAACGAGCCGAGCGCGGCGACCGAGAGCGCGGCGCCGGCACGGCCCTGGCGCGCCATCTGGTAGCCGTCGATGGCCGTCACCACCGACGACGATTCGCCCGGCACGTTGATCAGTATCTGTCGTCGAGCCGCCGTACTGCGCGCCGTAGTAGATGCCGGCCAGCATGATCAGCGCCGGTGTCGCGTCGAGCGCGTAGGTCGAGGGCAGCAGCATCGCG
>JAYVVB010000188.1:0-6022 GCA_043787455.1 Rhizobacter sp. | reverse complement strand
GCGCCGCCCGGCAGGATCTCGGCGACGACCGGCTGGACGATCATGTCGAGCGCCTTGGCCAGGCGAGAAGGCGCGAGCAGCGTCGCTGCGCGCACGCCGAAGAACGGCACGAAGGCGGCGTCGCGCGTGCCGAAGTCCATGTCGGGCAGGTTGAAGAAGCCGTCGCCGCGGCGGATGGCACGAAAGAGCGCCTTGCCGGCTTCGTCGCGCGAGAAGATTTCGGCGTTGCCGAGCCGGAGCCGACCGCGGCGCAGGGCGCGATCGAGCACGGCGTTGCTCTGCCGCTGGTAGATCGAGATGCCCTTCCTCGACTGGAACAGCAGGATCGAGGCGCCCGCGACGTCGAGGGCGACGAAGTGAGGCGCGAGCCACATCACCGGCTTGTCGCTGCGCTCGGCGAGCGTCACGTCGCCCTCGACGCGGATCAGGCGCCTGAGCCGCGCCGGCGACGCGTACCAGAGCAGGCCGCGCTCGAGCAGGCTCCGGCCGAGCCAGCGGAAGTGCTCGCGCGCGATCACCTCGCGCCGCTCGCGCGTCAGCTTGGGAAAGCAGAGCTCGAGGTTGCGCAGGGCGATGCGGCGACGCGCCGGCACGAGCCGCCAGCCGATGCGGCCGAGCGCGTTGCCGCACGCCGCCTGCACGCCGAGCGGCAGCCAGTGGAACACCCACAGGAAGAACAGCAAAGCTCGCGTGCCCAAGTCGGCGCCCTCGCGCTCACGCGACGACCGGCCGCGCGCAGCGCCCGCGAGTATCAGGCAGAGGCACGGGCAGCCTCGCTCGCGCCCTGATCGATGCTCAGGGCAGCGTGGCGACGAGCAGCTGGCTGGCGCTGATCATGACGATCTGCTTAGGCCCGAGCATGGCCATCGACTGCGGCGTGAACAGGCGCGGGCTGGTCCCCAGGACGTTGTTGCCGGCGGTGGCGGGAATCAGCAGCGTCGCCGTCGCCGCACCCGAGAGCAGCGACCACAGGCCCGCAGGATCGCTGTAGTACACCGTGCCGGCTGCATCGACGGTGAGCGTGAACACCTGCCCCAGGGCGGCGTTGATCGTCGACACGGTCGAGCCGTCGGCGGAGATCTTGCGCAGGAAGCCGCCGCCGAACTGGTAGTCGGCGACATAGAGCGAGCCATCCGGGCCGAAGGCGATCGAGCGCGGGCCGATGAAGCGCGCCGTGGCGATGGGCCCGTCGACGTGCGCGCTCTGACCGATCACTCCCGCGTAGGTCGTCACATTGCCGGTGGCATCGACGCGGCGCACGGCGTTGTTGCCGGCGTCGCCGGCGAAGACGTCGCCGCTCGGGCCCACGGCCATGCCGAAGATGCGGTTGAAGCGCGCCGTCGCGGCGTTGCCGTCGACGCCGCCGAAGGTCGTCGTCGAGCCGGCCAGCGTAGTCACGGCGTTGTCGGTGCCGATGCGGCGCACGACGTAGTCATCGGCGACGAAGAGGACGCCCGCGGTCGAGCTCGCGAGGGCGATGCCGAGGTCGACGAACTGGGCCGCGCTGCCGATGCCATCGACGACGCCCTCGAAGCCGCCGGTGAGGCCGGCCGCGAGCGTGACCGCGCCGGCCGCGTCGATGCGCCGCGCCTGCTCCGTGCCGTTGTCGGCGACGACCACGTGACCGAGGCCGTCGACGGCGAGCGCTCCGAAGCGGTTGATGGCGAGCGAGAACGGCTGCTGCAGCAAGGTGCCGACACCGGTCGGCGTGATGCCGGCGGCGGCATGTGAGGCGATGGTCCGCACCGCGCCCGTGGCGCTCACCGCGCGCAGCGCCAGGTCGTCGGCGAGCATGAAGCCGCCTGCCGCAGCCGCTGTCAGGCCGATGCCGATGTCGCGGATGCGCGCCGTCGTAGCGGTGCCGTCGGCGAAGCCTTCGCCGAGGACGCGCGAGCCGGCGATCGTCGTCACGTTGGCCGTGGTCAGGTCGATCTGGCGCAGCAGGCCGACGCTGTCGCGCACCGTGAGCGTGTTGCCGCGCAGGACGATGCCGGAGGGCGCGCCGATCGCCGCCGCCGTGCCGACGCCGTCGACGTCGGCAGCGCCGAACGTGCCGTTGCCGGCGAGCGTCTGCACCGCACCAGCGGCGTTGCCGGCGCGCAGGATGCGGCGGACGCGATTGTTCGACCGGTCGGCGACGAGCACGTCGCCGTTGGAGGCGACGGCGATGCCGAGCGGCGAGCTGAACTTCGCGACGTTGGCGGCGCCCTCGAGAAAGCCGTTCGTCGTGCCCGCGTAGGTGGTGACCACGCCAGCGACCGTGACCCGCCGGACCAGGTGGTTCGACAGCTCGGCGACGTAGAGGTCGCCGTCGGGTCCGAAGGCGATGCCCGCGGGCTGGTTGAAGCGCGCCGCCGCGCCGCTGCCGTCGCTGTTGCCGCTGACGCCGGGCGAGCCGGCCACTGTCGTGACCGTGCCGTCGACGGCGATGCGCCGGATCGTGTGGTTGCCGGTGTCGGCGACGTAGATGACGCCCGCGCCGTCCTGGGTGAGGCCCTGCGGCTGATTGAACGAGGCGACGTTCGCGGCGCCATCGGCCGAGCCGGCGAACGGTCCGCCGGCGACGAAGTCGATCGTCGTCAGGTCGGCGCTCAGGCGCTTGATGCGGCTCGCCGTCACGAAGGTGAAGCTGCCGCCGGCATCCTGGTCGATCGCGGTCGCCGAGCTGATGTCTGCCTGGTCGCGTAGACCCGTGACCGCCAGCAGCGCGAGCGACACCGAGCCCGGCGCTGTGACGGTGAGCGTTGCGACCGCGCTCGGCGTGCTGCTCTGGCCGCTGCAGTCGAGCACGGCCCGGAACAGCGCGCCGTTGTCGCCGATCGCGGTGGCCAGCGTGAACGTGGCTGACGTCGCGCCGGCGATGTCGACGAATGCGGACGCGGCAGGCGCTCCCGGGCTGCGCTGCCAGCGGGTGCTCAAGGTCCCGGCGCTGCACGTGCCGCCGACGGTGAACGATGCCGATGCGCCCGCGGTCACGCTGACACTTGCCGGCTGCGGCGCGATCGTGAGCACCGGCGCAGCCGGGCTCACGGTAAGCGTCGCGTTGTTGCTCGTGGCGCTGCCGGCGACGTTGCTGACGACGGCGCGGAAGGTCGCGCCGCTGTCGCCGAGCACGGTGGCCGGAAGCGAGAACGTGGTCGACGTGGCGCCCGCGATGGCGACACCGTTGCGCTGCCATTGATAGGCCAGCGGCGCGGTGCCGGTCGCGGCCACCGCGAAGGTCGCCGGCTGGCCGACGGTGACCGTCTGGCTCGCCGGCTGCAGCGTGATCGTCGGCGCCACCGTCAGCACCGGCACGGTCTCGGGCGGCGGCGGCGCGTCAGCGCTGCCGCCGCAGGCGGCCAGGGCAAGGCCGGCGCACACCATGGCGGCCTGCATCAGGGCACGCAGGCCGCCGGCGATCGGGCGAACGAGAGTCGAAGTGGCGTTCATGGATCGGTCCGGGTCAGAACGAGAGCTGGGCGGCGACGCCGAGCATGCGTAGCGAGCCGCGCGTCGTGTGCACCTTGAAGCGGGTCATGTCGTAGCCGATGCCGAGGCGCAGCGACGGCGTGATCGCGTAGCCAACGCCGATGCCTGCTAGCGGCTGCAAGGTCGTCTTGCTGACCCCGGCGGCGAGCGCGTTGGCATAGTCGAAGCGCGTGCGCATGCTCGACGCACCGAAGCGGGCGACCGCGCTCCATGCCGGCGCGAAGGTCCAGCGGTAACCGGCCGTGAGGCCCATGCCGTCAACCTTGAACCTGCCGCCGAACTGGGTGCCGAGCGGCGTGGTGTCGCCGCCTTCGAAGCGACCGCCGTGGAAGTAGGCAAGCTGCACGTCGTAGACATCGGCAAAGCGATAGGCGCCGGTCAGCTTCCAATTCGTGCTCGAGCGATCGCACGGGAACGAGGGGACGCAGTCGACTCGGCCTCGGTCGGAACCGGCGCCGATGCCGACGCTGAAGTTCTGCGCGCTGGCCGCACCCGCGGCCGTCAGCACGGCGAGGACGAACGTCGAGTGCACGGCGATGCCTCTGAAAGGACGGCGAAGAAGGTGTGGCATGCGGGCTCCATGGGCAGTCGTCATCGAAGCGCGACCCTGCGGCGCGCTCCCCTCTGCACACTGGAACGAGGCCTTGCGCCGAAAACTGCCATCGCGGCGGCGAACGTTCGCCGAGCCCGGTGGCCTCGGGCGATACGGGAGCTCCGCGCGGACGTTCAGGTCGCGCGCGGAACCGCCGCAAGCTCGTCTGCGTCTGCCTGCCGTTCCGCCATGCCGTCGACCTGGCCGGCCTCCCAGACCGAGAGCGCCTGGCGCCAGCACCGTCCGGCCTCGGCCGGCGTTCCGGCGGCCAAATGGCAACGTGCCGCCTCGACCAGCGCCAGCCCGTGCTCGAGCGCAGGACAGTCGCCGCCCTCCGCGGCGGCGAGCGCGCGTTGCGCTGTCGCGACGGCCTCCGCCGGCCGGCCCGACCCGCGCAGCGCCATCGCCCGCGCATGCAGCAGGCGCACCAGGACCTGTCCTTTCGGGGCCGACGTCCCGGCCGCGATCGCTTCGGTCGCCGCGAGCACGTCGGCATCGCGGCCTACAAAGGCCAGCGCCAGGGCACGCAGTGACGCGCGGTTGAGCGTCTGCCACTCGCCCTCGGCGCCGAGCGGGGCTGCGATCTCGTCGGCACGGTCGAAGTGGGCCAACGCCGCCGATCCGTCGCCCTGCATGATGGCGACGCGTCCGCGCCAGGTATGAGCGCCCGCGGCCTCGTGGTTCCGGCCGCCGGTGAGCTGTTCGTGGAGCGCGGCGGCCTGCGCGAACGTCTCGTCCGCCTTCTCGAGCTGGCCCGAGAGCAGGAGCGACTTGCCGAGGAAGGTCAGGGCTTCGCGCACGCGCGCCGTCTCCTCGACGTCGAGCGCGCGCTGGTCGGCGAGCACCTGGCGCAGCAGCGGCACGGCCTCGCGTGGTTGCTGGTTCGACGCCATCGCGTCGGCCTGGCCGCGCTCGACGCCGAGCAGCATGCGGTGCGGCCTCTGCGAGCCGTACGTTGCCCGCGCCAGCGCCAACGCCGGGCCCATGGCTTCCATCGCCTCGCGCTTGCGGCCGAAATGGATCAGCGTGTTCGACAGCGCCACGCGCGTCGACAACGCGTCGTCGCTGCCCTCGCCGAACTGACGCGTCGCGACCTCGAGCCCCTCGTGCAGCGCGGCGATGGCTTCCGACTCGCGCGCGCGCTTGGCGAGCACGAAGCAGTGGTTCTCGAGCGCCGACACGAGCAGCTTGGCCTGCGCCGGCTGAGCCGCGCGCAGATCGCGGATCAGCGACGGCAGCAGCGACTCCGCCGTCTCCAGATCGCCGGCATAGTTCGCCGCTTCGGCGAGGCGGTAGCGGCTCTGCAGCGTGAGGTGGTGCGTCGGGCCGAGCTCGCGCACGCACAGCTCGATCGCCTTCGGCAGCCATTCCATCGACGCCTGCACCTCGTTCAGCTCGTTGAAGCTCGCGCCGATCAGGGCCCCGAGCTCGGCGGCGACCGCCGGCTGGCCGGCGAGATCGGTCTCGACGCGGCGGGCCGCGGCGCGCAGCAGATCGGCCGCCGCGACCACGCCGCCCTTGCCGGCGCGCGGCACGGCGTGGGTGAAGATCGAAGCGATGAAGCCCTTCACCTGCTCGCCTCGGGCCAGCGCCGTGCGCGCGATCTCGGCCTGGTGCAGCGCGCTGTTGCGCTGCCAGAGCGCGACGAGCGCGCCGGCCGCGAGCGCGAGCGAGACGGCGACCTGCGCATAGGCGCCGCCGGCCGCCGCGATCACGAGCGCAGTGGCGATCGCGGTCTCGAGCTTGTGCCGGCGCACCCAGCGCTCGGCGACGTACGCGCGCGACGCAGCGCGGGCGTGCACCGGCTCGCCGCGCAGGTGGCGCTCGAGATCGTCCGCGAGCGCATCGACCGTCGCGTATCGGTCGGGGATCGCCGGCGCGAGTGCCTTGGCGAGGATCGCGTCGAGATCGCCTTTGATCTGGCTGCGCAGCGGCGTCGCGCCGGCCGCCCGGCTCGCC
>JAYVVB010000187.1:0-3255 GCA_043787455.1 Rhizobacter sp. | reverse complement strand
GCGCCGCTCGACCTGGGTCGAGCCGCAGGGCACGCAGATGATGATGCGCGGGCTCGGCCTCAGGATGGACCGCGGATGGACCATCTTGATGAACTGCTTCAACATCTGCTCGGTGACGGTGAAGTCGGCGATGACGCCGTCCTTCATCGGCCGGATGGCCTCGATGTTGCCCGGCACCTTGCCGAGCATCGCCTTGGCTTCGGCGCCGACGGCCTGGATGGTCTTCTTGCCGTGGGGTCCGCCTTCATGGCGGATGGCGACGACGGACGGCTCGTCGAGCACGATCCCCTTGCCGCGCACGTAGATCAACGTGTTGGCGGTGCCGAGATCGATCGCGAGGTCCGTCGAGAAATAGCGACGAAAGGATCCGAACATGGGTAGCGGTGAGGGCGTCCCGGTGGGGCTTCGAAGGGGGGAAGGAATCGGATGACGCCGAGCCCTTCGCAGCGGCGAGGAGGGCTGTGAATTAACCGCGGATAATAACCCATGCCCCCCGCGGCAACCCCGCATTCCGGGGCTTGCGTCGTCATGTGGGGCCGCTTCGTTCGATCCTTCTCAGATGGCCCTGACCCCTTCCGACGTTCGCCGCATCGCCGACCTGGCGCGACTGGACCTCGGCCAAGACGAGCAGGCGCGGATGCTCGAGCAGCTCAACAGCTTCTTTCGCATCGTCGAGCAGATGAGCGCGGTCGAGACTAGCGGCGTCGAGCCCCTCTACACGCCGCTCGCCGCGGTCGCGCATGTCGAGTTGCGCCTGCGCGACGACGTGGTGAGCGAAAACGTCGATCGCCATGCGAACCAGCAGAGCGCGCCAGCGACGAGCGGCGGGCTCTACCTCGTGCCCCGGGTGATCGAGTGAGCGGCGCAGTTCACGAGCTCGGCGTCGCGGCGCTCGGGCGCGCGCTCGCGGCGCGCGAGCTCTCGAGCGTCGAGGTGACGGCGCATCAGCTCGATCGCTTCGCCCGGCACGAGCGCCTCGGCACCGCGCTCGCCCTCGACCCCGAGCGCGCGCTGGCCCAGGCGCAGGACGCCGATCGGCGTCGGGCTGGCGGCGACGACGGCGCGCTCGTCGGCATCCCCATCGCCCACAAGGACATCTTCGTCACCCGCGACCACGCGACCACCGCCGGCTCGCGCATGCTCGCCGGCTACCGCAGCCCGTTCGACGCCACCGTCGTCGCCCGTCTCGCCGCGGCCGGCGCGGTCTCGCTCGGCAAGCTCAACTGCGACGAGTTCGCGATGGGCTCGAGCACCGAGAACTCGGCGTTCCAGGTCACGAGAAATCCCTGGGACGAAACGCGCGTGCCCGGTGGCTCGTCGGGCGGCTCCGCCGCAGCGGTTGCGGCGCGGCTGCTGCCCGCGGCGACCGGTACCGACACGGGAGGCTCGATCCGCCAGCCGGCGAGCTTTTGCGGCATCACCGGCATCAAGCCGACCTACGGCGTGTGCTCGCGCTACGGAATGATCGCGTTCGCGTCGAGCCTCGACCAGGCCGGCGTGCTCGCGCGAAGCGCCGAGGACTGCGCCCTCCTGCTCGGCGCCATGAGCGGCTTCGATCCGCTCGACTCGACCAGCGCCGAGCGACCGCCGCAGGACTTCCACGCCGCGCTCGCGACAGTGCGCGAAGGCGCAACGCCGGGCCGGCCGCTGCATGGATTGCGGATCGGCGTGCCGAAGGAGTTCTTCCCCTCGGCGCTCGCCGGCGACGTCGAGGCCGCGCTGCGCGCCGCGCTCGACGAGATGGCGCGCCTCGGCGCGACCCTCGTCGACGTGCAGCTGCCGCGCACCGAGCTCTCGATTCCGGTGTACTACCTGATCGCGCCGGCCGAGGCGTCGTCGAACCTCTCGCGCTTCGACGGCGTGCGCTACGGCCATCGCGCCGAGCACTACTCGGACCTGCAAGAGCTCTATCGCCAAAGTCGCAGCGAAGGCTTCGGCGCGGAGGTGAAGCGGCGGATCATGATCGGCACCTACGTGCTCTCGCACGGCTACTACGACGCCTACTACCTACAGGCGCAAAAGCTCCGGCGCATGATCGCCGACGACTTCCAGGCGTGCTTCCAGCGCTGCGATGTGATCGCCGGTCCGGTCGCACCGACGGTCGCGTGGCCGCTCGGCGCGCGCAGCGACGACCCGGTCGCCAACTACCTCGCCGACATCTTCACCTTGCCGGCGAGTCTGGCCGGATTGCCGGGCATGAGCATCCCCGCCGGCTTCGGCAACGCGCGCATGCCGGTCGGCCTGCAGCTCGTCGGCAACTACTTCGCCGAAGGCACCCTGCTGCACGCGGCGCACGCCTTCCAGCAGGCCACCGACTGGCATCTGCAGGCGCCGGCGCTGGCGACGAGCGATGAGTAGCCCGGCGCAGCGACAGTCGACGCTCGTGCGCGGCTTCGAGGTCGTGATCGGCATCGAGACCCACGCGCAGCTCTCGACGCGCTCGAAGATCTTCAGCGGCGCGTCGACGGCCTTCGGCGCGGCGCCGAACACGCAGGCCTCGGCCGTCGATCTCGCCCTGCCGGGCACCTTGCCGGTGGCCAACCGGGGCGCGGTCGAGCGGGCGATCCGCTTCGGCCTCGCGGTGGGCGCGACGATCGCGCCGATGTCGATCTTCGCGCGCAAGAACTACTTCTATCCCGACCTGCCGAAAGGCTACCAGATCAGCCAGTACGAGACGCCTGTGGTGCAGGGCGGCGGCGTCGACTTCTTCGTCGGCGACACGCCGCACCGGGTCCAGCTGACGCGCGCCCATCTCGAGGAGGACGCGGGCAAGTCGATCCACGGCGTCGCCCGCGGGGACGAGGCTGGCGACTCGATCGGCAGCGCGCCCCTCGACTACCGTGGCGAGTGGTCGGGCATCGATCTGAACCGCGCCGGCACGCCGCTGCTCGAGATCGTTACCGAGCCCGACATGCGCTCGAGCGCCGAGGCGGTGGCTTACGCGCGCACGCTCCACGCGCTCGTCGTCTGGCTCGGCATCTGTGACGGCAACATGCAGGAGGGGAGCTTTCGCTGCGATGCCAACGTCTCCGTGCGCCGCCCGGGCGCGCCCTTCGGCACGCGACGCGAAATCAAGAACCTCAACAGCTTTCGCTTCATGCAGCAGGCGATCGACTACGAAGTGCAGTGGCAGATCGACCTGATCGAAGACGGCGGCAGCGTCCAGCAGGCAACGGTGCTCTTCGACGCCGAGCACGGCGAGACCCGGGCGATGCGGAGCAAGGAAGACGCGCACGACTATCGCTACTTCCCCGA
>JAYVVB010000186.1:0-6170 GCA_043787455.1 Rhizobacter sp. | reverse complement strand
CGGCACCTATTCCTCGAGCGCCGAGAAGAAAGGCGCCTGCCGAGGCCACAAGGGCGTCAAGGACTGGTACGGCGACGAAGCAACGGCGAAGACAAGCGTCATGCCGGCGACCAGCGAGCGCGCCGCCACGCCGCCGCTCTCAAGCCCCATGGCCAAGACCACTGCCGCCGACAAGCCCGCTACGCCAGCGATGGCTGGCCGAACCTCCGGCCCGCCGATGACGCCGGCCGCCGGCGGTGGGGCCGGCCAGGTCTGGGGCAATGACAGTACCAAGGTCTACCACTGCAATGGTGACAAGTGGTACGGCAAGACTAAGCACGGCGAGTACATGTCCGAGGGCGACGCCAAGGCCAAGGGATTCCACGCGGACCACGGCAAGGCTTGTAGCTGAGTTCGACCTACCCTTAGGGAAGAACACCCTGACCATGCGCCGACGTGATGACGGCGGTCAGCGTGACGGGTACTGCGTCGGCCAAGGGCCCGCCCAAAGGCGCCGAGCGCGCGCATAGGACGCCACCGATTCGGTCGCCTTGGCTCTGCCGATTGAAAGCCGTGAACTCGCGAAGCGCGTTGAGCCGGCCTTCTCGAACCACTCGTACGGTCGAACAGTCCATTGGCTCGTACTGGCTGAGGTAAGCGAGCATCAGCTTTTTGCGGGCGGATCGACATGGCCAGTGTGAGCGCCTTGTCACGGTCGCCGTCGACTAGCGCCGTCGGCTTTGCCAGGATGGTCTCGCCGAACGTCGACAGTAGCCCCTCGACCGTCGGCGGGCCCGGCCGACGATCGCATAGCCGATCCGCTTGTCGATGGGCAGCGGCAGCGATTTCGGGTTGGGCGCGGCCTCGGTCACGGCATCGATGCGGAGGAATTGACCTTGCCGCTATCGCCCGCCGCCGCTCACACCGCTGAGGATGCGGCGGCGATGTGGTCTGCGAGACTGCCGCCGGCAGCGCGAACAAACCCTCTGCGCCTCAGGCAGGGGCTACGAAATCAAAAGTGGGAATGCTCATCGAGGCCGGCCGATGAACGAATGACTCGAGGTCCACTCGGAGTCACCCGAGGAGTGGCTCGACCTCGTCCGCGAGGCACTGGACCTGAGCGAGCATAACTTTGGCCGTTGACCTCGCTCACGCTGCGGTGCAACAATCTGCCATCGCAATTTCGGGGCTCCGCTCTTGGACAGTGCCAGTTGTAGCAGTGATGCAAAGCGTGCCGAGATGGCCGCTGCCCGCTTGGCCGCCTAGAGTCCTCGGTGACTGTGGGTCGGCACGCCGACAGCAGTCCTTATCTCGCTTCGAGGTCTTCGTGAAGACCAGAAGCTTGCGATTCGCCTGATTCACTGATCGTTCTCGAGGTGTGAGCTGTCCTAGACGGACTCTCACGCGTCGAAGCTTGTTTGCGCCGTTCGCGGGTCAGGGCTCTTCGTGAAACGAAGGGGATCGGTCATGAAAAGCCACGTCGTTTTCCAGGTCGGACCAGCTGCAAGAGCGCGACTGGCTTCGAGACGCCGCCTTGCTGACAGCCACGCGGAGACTGGAGAGGCGGCCGCCGCCGTAGCCGCGACGATGGACCGTTTTACTCTCTGGCCGACCCACCGCCTTCGCTGCGCCTTGTCCGCTTTTCCAGCTCCTTCCAAGAGGCGCTAAGCGCTTCCTCGCTATCGCTCAGCACGGAGACGTCGATGGACCCTGACCCCAAGTGGGCGCCGCCGTGCGCCCTTGAACCATTCCTTGAAACCGCATCAGCTGCCGCTGCGAAGGGTCGACATCGATAGGACGTCGTGAGGCCCCTTGGCGTGCGCGGCACAAAGGAGAGCCTCATGACCTTTCGCCTGTTTGTACCCTTGCACCGACGCGCTGCGCTGGATCGTGCGCTCAAAGCTGCCCTGACGCCTCGATTCGATTCATCTTCGAGTCGAGCAGCACCGACCACCCGTCCATAGGCACAGGAATCCATCATGAGAGCTAACAAGATTTCCTCAACGCCGTTGGGTTTGTTCACCAACTTCGTCCAGTCGCTGGCGGGCGTCCTGCTGCCGGGCGCTGCCGCCTTTTTTCTTCTCCTCTGCCACGACAAGGCGGTCCTCTTGCCCCGGGTCAACTCCCGTCGGCTCAACGTCTTCACGGCCGGCGTTATTGCGGTGTTGGTCGTGCTGTCGATCACCCTGACGGCTTCCGTGCTGTTTTCTGGAATCACTGAAAGACAGATCCTGGCGATCCTGATTGGCGGCTCGGTGCTCGCACTTGCGACGGCCGCAGGCGTCAAGCTCTACGAACGGTCACACCGCATGGCCAAGATCTCGGCGGTCGCCGCCGAACACGGGGCACCTCAATCGTGGCGGATGCCGCCCCTCGACACCTTGCCGCCCGCCCAGCTCACCCTGCTGAACAGCATGAAGATGGAACGCACTCAGCGACGAGGGACCGCAGCACGGGTCGCGATCGCCCTGGTGATGGGCCTTGCTTTCGCTCGAGCCTTCGGTGCCGATTTGGTGCCCGGACCCGAGGCAGAGCGGCCAGCGGCGGCGTCGGAGAGCGCAGTGCGGCAGGCCGGCAACCCTCCTGTTGCGGAGGACTGGGCGGTGCACGGGCAGATGACCAATGTGACGCAGTGGCATCGCCGTTTCCGCTCTCCGTACGCTGGAACCAACAGTCTCGAGGCAAGCGGACGGACCGAGGAGACGACCGACGCGACGATCTACGCGGGCGTGCGCCTGTGGCGCGGCGTGGAGCTTTGGCTGAACCCCGAGCTCGATCAAGGTTTCGGCCTCAGCAATACGGTCGGAGTTGCCGGCTTTCCGAGCGGGGAGGCTTACAAGATCGGAGCCAACACACCCTATCTGCGCCTGCCGAGAGCCTTCCTGCGCCAAACGATCGCGCTGGGAACATCGCTCGAGCCCGTCGCCGCCGCCGCCAACCAGCTGGCCAGCGCCGTGTCGGCCGATCGGGTGGTGTTGACGGTCGGCAAGTTCTCGGCGACCGACATCTTTGATGCGAACAGCTACGCCCACGATCCGCGCACCGACTTCCTGAACTGGGCGATCATCGATGCCGGTTCGTTCGACTATGCGGCCGACGCATGGGGCTTCACATACGGCGGAGCGGCGGAGTGGACCTTCGGACAGTGGACTTGGCGAGGGGGCGTCTTTCAGCTGTCCAAAGTGCCCAATGGCAAGGTCACTGGTGTCGACTTCGGGCAATACATGCTCGTTGCCGAGGGTGAACGGCGTTACGCGTGGAACGGCCTGGCCGGCAAGGTCAAACTGCTCGGCTTCATGAATCGCGGCCGGATGGCGGCCTACGACGATGCTGTTAGCTTGGGCCGGTTCACCGGCGAAGCCCCCGACGTGTCGCAGGTGCGCCGCCGCCGTTCCCGCTTCGGTGCCACGCTCAACGTCGAACAGGCATTCAGCTCGGACATCGGCGCATTCGCGCGGCTCGGCCTCAACGACGGCACCAAGGAAGCGTATGAATTCACCGAGATCAACAACTCGGTGTCGACCGGACTTTCCATCAGGGGTAGCGCCTGGCACCGGCCTGACGACGTTGTAGGCCTGGCCGCGGTTACCAATGGCCTGTCCAGCGCGGCACGCAACTATTTCGCCGCCGGTGGCATAGGCATTCTCATTGGCGACGGTCGCTTGAACTACGCACGTGAGCAGATCGCAGAGGCCTACTACGCGCTGCGGCTCGATCCGCACCATTCGCTTGGGCTGAACGTACAACGCATCGTCCATCCGGCCTACAACCGCGATCGTGGGCCGGTGACCGTGGTGGGATTTCGAGCGCACGCGGAGTTCTGAAGGCACGCATGCCGTTCAATACTTCAACGCGACCGGCGCTATCGACACGCTCGTCAGTCTGTCGACGGCGTTTGTATTGGGCGCCATGATTGGCCTGGAGCGACAGGTGCGCCAGCGCACCGCGGGGCTCCGCACGAGCACGTTGGTGGCGGTCGGAGCGGCGATTTTCGTGTCGCTCGGCGATCGTTTGTTCGAGATTCACGGCGGCTCGCCGGGCGCCGTTCAGATCGTGGCCTACGTCGTGTCGGGCATCGGCTTTCTCGGCACCGGTGCAATCATGAAGGAGGGGGCGAACGTCAGCGGGCTCAATACCGCGGCGACCCTCAGGGGTTCTGGAGCGGTCGGCGCTTGCAGCAGGCACCCCTTTGGCCAGATCGACACCGAAATCGAGGCGACGTGTACGCCGCATCTGTCGACGGCGACGAACTCGATGCAGTGATCGCTCGCATCGAATCTCAACCCGCGGTCGTCCAGGCGTTCTGGCACTCGAGCACGGACGAATGATGGCCGCTCGCGGTACTCCGTCGGATGTGAGCGAGCTGAGCCGCCGCGCCACGGTGGCCTTCATGTCAGCAGCAGGGCCAAGATGCCAGTCAGCAAGATCGCATCGAGACTGTCGACACCGCCGATGCAGATCGAGCTCGATCCGAGGCTCCCGACGTCGCTCAAGTGCAGAAGGTCAGCGCCGACCAGGACGCCGACCGTGCCGCTGACCAGGGCAGTCGCTCTGCGTTCCGTGGCGACAAACGACGAGGCCACGCGAACCGCCGTCATCGGCGCAAAGGCTGCAGAACGGTCGAAGCGGACTAGCAAACCGGTGGCCTTTGTTGAGATGGGCGGCGGCCGTGACGAAGAGGGTCGCGAAGAAAGTTGACGCCAACGGCAGTCCTCGAGCGATCGCCAAGTACGCCACGAACACAAGCGGCAAAACGCATCCACCGACGCTGACGACAAGCGCGGTGCGACCTGCGAAGCCTCTCCGCTGTCCGAGCATGAATTTCTGGGCAACTGCCGGTAGTCGCTGCAGCCTCTCTCGATTGGCGGTAAGGTCGCCAACGTGGATCTCAAGCGGACGAGTCGCGACCACGGCCCACAGCAGGCCGATCGCGGACCAGGGTGAAAGGCCAAGCTTTTCGAACGCGATCCCGATGACGTCGTGCCGGACGAGGACAGCGAATATCCCGAATAGCGCGAACCACCGTACCCACCGCACCGTTTCGGGAGTCGCCATGCGCATTTTCGTGTCATGTCAGGACCTTGAAGGCTTAGCATAGATTACGCTGCAGGCACCGTCCGCTCCCCGACGCGCCCAATTTTCGACGTGCCCGTTTCTGGTGGCACATTTCCATGCAACGGCTAGCCGGGAGAAACGATGTCAGATGTGGGGAGGGATGTGCAAGGCACGGCGGCTCTCGACTCCGCGCACGTAGGTGACATCCATGGCGCGTTCGGCACGATCCGCCTGGGCGACGATACGCCGGCAACTGGCCTGAAAGCGCGCTTAAGAACGTTGCTGGTCGTCGTCGGCCCCGGACTCATCGTCATGGTCGGAGACAACGACGCTGGCGCCTTCGGGACCTATACGCAGGCGGGGCAAACCTACGGCACCAGCCTGCTTTGGGTCCTGCTGCTGTTGGTGCCCGTGTTGTACGTGAACCAGGAGATGGTGCTGCGCCTGGGCGTGGTGACCGGCGTCGGCCATGCGCGCCTGATCCTAGAGCGCTTCGGCAAGTTCTGGGGCGCGTTCAGCGTCATCGACCTGTTCATCCTCAACGCTCTGACCATCATCACCGAGTTCATCGGCATCAGCCTGGGCGTCGAGTATTTGGGGATACCGAAAATCCCGGGCGTCATCATTTCCGCCCTTGTCATCGTCGCCGCTGCCAGCACGGGTTCGTTCAAACGCTTCGAGCGCGTCTGCATGGCGCTGGTGGCAGGGTCGCTCCTGATCGTGCCCATTTTTGTGATGGTCCATCCTCCCTTCGGGCAGATTGCGCGGGACTTCGTCGTTCCGGGCATGCCCAAAGGCGCCGACCTCTCGCCGGTGATCATGCTGATCATCGCGATCATCGGCACCACGGTCGCACCGTGGCAGTTGTTCTTTCAGCAGTCCTACCTCATCGACAAGCGCATCACGCCGCGGTTCATGAACTACGAGCGGCTGGACCTGTGGATAGGAATCGCGATCGTGATCGTCGGAGCCACTGCGATGATCGCTTTCACGGCGGCGACATTCGCAGGGCGTCCCGAGTTCGGAAATTTCACCGACGCCGGCGGCTACCGCGACGCCCCAAACCTTGGGCACGCCCAGGTATCCCAGCGCCAGGTTGATGCCGATGAACTCGGTGACGATGGTCAGGCCGTTCA
>JAYVVB010000185.1:0-14544 GCA_043787455.1 Rhizobacter sp. | reverse complement strand
ACGACTCGGCGCTGGCACGCTGGGCGGCGACGCGCGACGACGTCACCCACGCCACCTTCGCGCTCGACCTCGATGCCGCCGGCATGGCGAGCGACGGCTTTCATCCCGGCGAGCCGGTCTACCGCGTGTGCGGCGAAGCGCTCGCCGCGCACGTCGCTGCCGGACTCGCCGATCACTCGCGCGTGCTTAGGAAACGCTAGCCCTTCGGGATCGGCCGCGGCCGGCCGTTCATGTCGATCGCGACGTAGGTGAGGTTGGCCTCGGTCACCTTGACGACGTGCAGCTTGGCCGGGTTGCGCTCGGCGTAGACCTCGACGTTGACGGTGACCGACGTGTTGCCGATGCGCTCGACGCGGGCATAGAAGCTCAGCAGGTCACCCATCGACACCGGCTGCTTGAAGATGAACTGGTTGACCGCGACGGTGACGATCCGGCCCTTGGCGATCCTGGCCGGAAGGACGGCGCCGGCGATGTCGACCTGGGCCATGATCCAGCCGCCGAAGATGTCGCCGTTGCCGTTGGCGTCGGCCGGCATCGGCATCGTGCGCATGACCAGCTGGCGGTCGTTCGGCAGCTGCAGCGGCGCGATGCTGGCGACGATGGACAGCGGGTCCTCACTTGAAATCTCGGGCCTATTGCTCCACCTCGCTCAGGCGAATCGATTCTTTCATCAAACCCCACGTCTTCTTTCCTGATCCTCTTCCCCTGATCTCCTGATGCGACCCGCCACCCTCTCGCCGCCGCCGCCGGCCCCGTCCGTCGCCGGCAGCGAGGGCCGGCAGCGGTCCGACTGGCGCACGCTCGCAAAGCTCGTGCCGTATGTCTGGGCCTGGCGCTGGCGTGTCGGCATCGCGCTCCTGTGCCTGGTCGGCGCCAAGGTCGCCAACATCGGCGTGCCGCTGATCCTGAAGAACCTCGTCGACGCGCTCGCGCTCAAGCCCGGCGATCCGCGCGCCGTGCTCGTCGTGCCGGTCGCGATCCTCATCGGCTATGGCGCCCTCCGCGTCTCGATCACGCTCTTCACCGAGCTGCGCGAGTTCCTCTTCTATCCGGTCGCAGCGCGGATCGCGCGGCGCGTCTCGCTCGAGGCGTTCGAGCACCTGCTCGCGCTCAGCCTGCGCTTTCACCTCGAGCGCCAGACCGGCGGCGTTTCGCGCGACATCGAGCGAGGCTCGCGCTCGATCCAGTCGCTCCTCAACTACACGATCTACAACATCCTGCCGACGCTGGTCGAGATCGCGATGGTGATCGCGCTCCTCTCGGCCAAGTTCGACGGCTGGTTCGCGGCGATCACCTTCGGCGCGCTCGTGCTCTACATCGGCTTCACGGTGACCGTGACCGAGTGGCGCACGGCGTTTCGCCGCGCCATGAACGAGCAGGACTCGAAGGCCAACACCAAGGCGCTCGACGCGCTCCTCAACTACGAGACGGTCAAGTACTTCTCCAACGAAGGCTTCGAGCAGGCGCGCTACGACGAGAACCTCGGCAAGCTGGAGAAAGCGTCGATCAAGTCGCAGACCTCGCTCTCGATGCTCAACCTCGGCCAGAGCCTGATCATCGCGACTGCGGTGACGCTGCTCGTCTGGCGCGCGACCGTCGGCGTCGTCTCGGGGCAGATGACGCTCGGCGACCTGGTGCTCGTCAACGCGCTGATGATCCAGCTCTACATCCCGCTCAATTTTCTCGGCGTGATCTACCGCGAGATCAAGCAGTCGATGATCGACATGGAGAAGATGTTCGCGCTGCTCGGCCAGAACCGCGAGATCGCCGACGCGCCGGGCGCGCCGCCGCTGATCCCGCGTGGCGGCGCGGTGCGCTTCGAGGACGTGCACTTCGGCTACGACCCCGACCGCGAGATCCTGCACGGCGTGACCTTCGAGATCCCGGCGGGCAAGACCGTCGCGGTCGTCGGCCCGTCGGGCTCGGGCAAGAGCACGCTGGCGCGGCTGATGTTCCGCTTCTACGACGTCGACTTGGGCCGGATCTCGATCGATGGCCAGGATATCCGCGCGGTGACGCAGAAAAGCCTGCGCGAGGCGATCGGCATCGTGCCGCAGGACACGGTGCTCTTCAACGACACCGTCGAATACAACATCGCCTATGGCCGCACCGGCGCCGACCGCGGCGCCGTCGAGGGTGCTGCGCGATCTGCGCACATCCACAGCTTCATCGCCTCGACGCCGAAGGGCTACGACACGATCGTCGGCGAGCGCGGCCTGAAGCTCTCGGGCGGCGAAAAGCAGCGCGTCGCGATCGCGCGCACGCTCTTGAAGGACCCGCCGATCATGATCTTCGATGAAGCCACGTCGGCGCTCGACTCGGCCAACGAGCGCGCGATCCAGGCCGAGTTGCAGAACGTCGCGCAGGACCGGACGGCGCTGGTCATCGCCCACCGCCTGTCGACGGTGGTCGAGGCGCACCAGATCCTGGTGATGGAGCAGGGCCGGATCGTCGAACGCGGCACCCACGCCGAGCTCGTCGCCCGCGACGGTCGCTACGCCGAGATGTGGCAGCTGCAGCAGAGCAGCAGCGAAGCGGTCGAAGCCTGAGCGGGGACGTCGTCTCCGGCAAACCCCTCGAATCGGCCCGAACGCGGCCGAGCGGGTCGGTGGCCATGCCTAGAATTTCGTTCTAGCGGCGAGGCCCGCCTCAAGCTGTCAACCATCCAGGAGTTCACATGAAGAAGTCATTGCTGGCCCCGTTCGCGGTCGCCGTCTCGGCGCTCGCCCTTGCCGGCCTCGCGCAAGCCGAAGACACGCTGAAGAAGATCAAGGACACCGGCACGATCACCGAAGGGGTGCGCGAGTCGTCGGGGGCGCTGGCGTTCACGCTCGGCGACGGCAAGTACACCGGCTTTCACTACGACGTCTGCGCGCACATCATCGCCGACATTCAAAAGCAGATCGGCCTGGCCAAGCTCGAGACCAAGTACCAGCCGGTGACGTCGCAGAACCGGATCCCGCTGGTCCAGAACGGCACAGTCGACCTCGAGTGCGGCTCGACCACCAACAACGCGACGCGCCAGAAGGACGTCGCCTTTGCGCCGACGCTCTATGTCGAGGAAGTGCGCATCGCCACGAAGACCAGCTCAGGCGTCACCAACATCGCCTCGCTGAACGGCAAGACGGTGGCGACGACGACCGGCACGACCTCGGTGCAGCTGCTGCGCAAGAACAAGCGCGCCGCCGGCATGGACTTCAAGGAGCTCAATGGCAAGGACCACTCCGACAGCTTCCTGCTGCTCGAGTCGGGCCGCGCCGACGCTTTCGTGATGGACGGCCAGATCCTGGCCGGCCTGATCTCGAAGGCGAAGAGCCCGGCCGACTACCGAATCGTCGGTGAGGTGCTCTCGGTCGAGCCGATCGCGATCATGTTCAGGAAGGACGACCCGGCCTTCAAGAAAGCCGTCGACGACAGCGTCAAGGCGATGATCAAGAGTGGCGAAGTCGCCAAGCTGTACGACAAGTGGTTCATGCAGCCGATTCCGCCCGCCAATACCCGAGTGAACCTGCCCGCCAGCGACGCAACCAAGGCGGCCTGGGCCAACCCGAGCGACAAGCCGGTCGAAGAGTACGCTCAGCCCTGATCGCCGTTCGCGACGGGCACGACCCGGGCGCATGAGGTAAGCCCTAGCGCCGACCAGCGCGGAGTTTGCTTACATTGCGATGAGCGCGGCGCGGAGCCATTCGCGTCGCGCTCATTCATTTGTCGAGCCGCTCGAGCGCGGTGTGAACCAGGAGAGACCGGGCGTGGGATTCAGCAAGCTGGACTGGCACGTATTCCTGCGCGACACGGGCGGCGGCGAAACTTATTTGCACTGGCTGATGACAGCCTGGGGCTGGACGATGTCGGTCGCGGTGCTGTCGCTGATCGTGGCCCTCGTCGTCGGCTCGCTGATGGGCATCCTGCGCACGACGCCGAGCAGGACGCTGGTCTTCATCGGCAACGCCTGGACCGAGCTCTTCCGCAACATCCCGCTGCTGGTCCAGATCTTCCTCTGGTACCACGTCATCCCGTCGATCTTCCTCTCGCTTCGCGCCGTGCCGAGCTTCGTGCTCGTCGTTTTCGCACTCGGCTTTTTCACCTCGGCGCGGATCGCCGAGCAGGTGCGCGCGGGGATCCAGTCGTTGCCGCAGGGCCAGCGCTACGCTGGCCTCGCAACCGGTCTTACCCTGCCACAGACCTATCGCTACGTGCTCTTGCCGATGGCCTTTCGGATCATCATCCCGCCGCTCACGAGCGAGTCGATGAACATCATCAAGAACACCTCGGTCGCGTTCGCGGTGTCGATCGCCGAGCTGACGATGTTCGCGATGCAGGCGCAAGAGGAGACCTCGCGCGGCGTCGAGGTCTACTTGGCGGTCACCGGCCTCTACTTCGTTTCGGCGTTCGCGGTCAACCGGCTCGCCGCGCTGATCGAGAAGCGTGTCCAGGTGCCGGGGCTGCTCGGCGCCAAGGGATAAGCGGCGATGAACCTCGACTTCGGCTTCTTCACCTGGGGGCTCATCCGGAGCTTCATCCTCAAGGGTCTCGCCTTTTCGGTCGAGCTGACGCTGATCGCGATGGTCGGCGGCATCGTCCTCGGCACGATCCTCGCGTTGATGCGCCTTTCGGGCAAGACCTGGCTCGTGATCCCGGCGACCGCTTACGTGAACGTGCTGCGCTCGATCCCGCTGGTGATGGTGATCCTGTGGTTCTTCCTGCTGATCCCGCTGCTGCTCGGCCGGCCGCTCGGCACCGAGGTCTCGGCGATCATCACCTTCACGGTGTTCGAGGCGGCGTACTACTCGGAGATCATGCGCGCCGGCATCCAGTCGGTGTCGAAGGGCCAAGTCGCCGCCGGATACGCGGTCGGCATGACCTACGCCCAGTGCATGAAGCTGATCGTGCTGCCGCAGGCCTTTCGCAACATGCTGCCGGTGCTGCTGACACAGACCATCATCCTGTTCCAGGACACCTCGCTCGTCTACGCCATTGGTGCCTACGACCTGCTCAAGGGCTTCGAGGTCGCGGGCAAGAACTTCAACCGGCCGGTCGAGACCTACCTCGTCGCCGCCGTCGTCTATTTCGTGATCTGCTTCAGCCTGTCGATGACCGTTCGCCAGCTGCAGAAGAAGATCGCCATCATTCGCTGACTGCTTGTCGGCCGAAAGCCCGGACATGATCGACATCAAGAACGTCTCGAAGTGGTACGGCGCCTTCCAGGTGCTTACCGACAACACGACTGCGATCCAGAAAGGCGAGGTCGTCGTCGTCTGTGGCCCGTCGGGGTCGGGCAAGTCGACGCTGATCAAGACCGTGAACGCGCTCGAGCCGTTCCAGAAGGGCGACATCGTCGTCGACGGTATCTCGCTCTCGGACCCGAAGACCGACCTGCCCAAGCTGCGCTCGCGCGTCGGCATGGTGTTCCAGCATTTCGAGCTCTTTCCGCACCTCACGGTGACGCAGAACCTGACGCTGGCGCAGATCAAGGTGCTCGGCCGCTCGCAAGATGATGCGACCAAGCGCGGCATGAAGATGCTCGACCGCGTCGGCCTCATGGTCCACAAGGACAAGTACCCCGGCCAGCTCTCGGGCGGTCAGCAGCAGCGCGTCGCGATCGCGCGCGCCCTCAGCATGGATCCGATCGTGATGCTGTTCGACGAGCCGACCTCGGCCCTCGACCCGGAGATGGTGGGCGAGGTGCTCGACGTGATGGTCGCGCTCGCCCAGGAAGGCATGACCATGATGTGCGTCACCCACGAGATGGGCTTCGCGCGCAAGGTGAGCCATCGCGTGATCTTCATGGACGCCGGCAAGATCGTCGAGGACTGCTCGCGCGAGGATTTTTTCGGCAACCCCGACGCGCGCTCGCCGCGCGCCAAGGACTTCCTCTCGAAGATCCTGCAGCACTGATCGGGCGCGGCGGCCGCCCGCCCTCACCCCAACCCTCTCCCGCAAGCGGGAGAGGGAGGAATGCAGATAGGCCAGGTCTTCGTGCGGGCTGAGGATGTTGCCTTCGGGGTCGTTGAACCAGGCCGCCTTCTCGGCACCGAGAACGCACACGCCGTAGACGACCTTGCCATTGACCTGCTCCTTGCAATCCGTATTCGCGCCGTCCCGCACGCCGACCGCCGAGGACGCATTGATCACCCGATCCGACCTGCACGCCACTCTCGATCTGCTCGGCGCTGTCGCCGAGTCGTCGCGCGATGTCGCCTCGTACGCGAACGCCGGCGTGGGCTTGCTGCCGCGTCTGGTCGCGAGCGAGATGACGACGCTCTCGGTGTGCGACCTGAAGAGCGGTCGGCGTCATGTCTTCGTCGATCCCGCGGCCCGCATCGGCGCCGCCGATCGCGCCTGCTTCGAACGTCACTTCGAGTCCCATCCGCTGGTCCGGTATCACGCCTACGCGCGCCGCCGCGGCGCGCACCGGATCAGCGACTCGATCCCGTCGCGCGCTTTCGCGAGAGCGAGCTCTTCACCGACGACTACCGCCGGATCGGCATCGATCACGTCGTCGCCTTGCCGATCTTCGTCGCCGACCGGACGCTCTTGAGCTTCGTCCTCAACCGGCGCCGGTGCGACTTCAGTGACCGTGAGCGCGACCTGCTCGATCTGGCCGGGTCGACGCTGCGCGGTTTCTATCGCAGCTTCTCGCGCCGAGGCGAGGGTCCGGCGCTGGCCGGCCCCGCCCTGTCGCTCACACCGCGCGAGCGCGAGGTGCTCCGCTGGCTCTCGGCCGGCAAGACCGATCGCGACATCGCCGCAATCATCGGCTGCAGCCATCGCACGGTGCAAAAGCACCTGCAGAGCGCCTACGAGAAGCTCGGCGTCGAGACCCGCACCGCCGCCGTCATGCGCTGGCTCGGTCATTGCAAGGCAGGATGAAGCGCCCCGGCGCGCCGGGGCGATGGACAATCCGCGCATGACGGCCGAGCTGACGATTCTTCGCCCCGACGACTGGCATCTGCACGTCCGCGACGGCGCTGCGCTGCGCGCCGTCGTTCCCCACAGCGCGCGCCAGTTCGCGCGCGCCGTTGTCATGCCCAACCTGCGGCCGCCGGTCGTCACCGTCGAGCAGGCGCTGGCGTACCGCGAGCGCGTGCTCGCTGCGGTGCCCGCCGGCGTCGACTTCGAACCGCTGATGACGCTCTATCTCACCGACGCGACACTGCCTTCGGAGATGCGCCGCGCCCGCGAAGCCGGCATCGTCGCGATCAAGCTCTATCCGGCGGGCGCGACCACCCACAGCGCCGCCGGCGTCACCGATCTGGGCAAGGTCGCAGCCACGCTCGCCGCGGCCGAGCGCGAGGGCATCGTCCTGCTCGTTCACGGTGAAGTCACGGATCCCGAGGTCGACGTGTTCGATCGCGAGGCGGTGTTCATCGAGCGTCACCTGCACGCGCTCCGGCGCGACTTTCCAGGGTTGAAAATCGTCCTCGAGCACGTCACCACGCGCGAAGGCGCGCAGTACGTCGCCGAGGCGGGCGCGAACACGGCGGCGACGATCACCGCCCACCACCTGCTCTACAACCGCAACGCGCTCTTCGTCGGCGGCCTGAGGCCGCACTACTACTGCCTGCCGGTGCTGAAGGGCGAGGAGCACCGGCGCGCCCTCGTCGCCGCGGCCACCTCCGGCAGCGATCGCTTCTTCCTCGGCACCGACAGCGCACCGCATCCGGCCGCGCTCAAGGAGCACGCCAGCGCCTGCGCCGGCTGCTACACCGCGTTCAGCGCGCTCGAGCTCTACGCCGAGGCTTTCGAAGCTGCCGGCGCGCTCGATCGCTTCGAGCAGTTCGCGAGCCGCGCCGGCGCGGTGTTCTACGGCCTGCCGCTCAACACCGGCAGCGTCACTCTGCGCAAGGTCGCGTGGACGCTGCCCGACGCACTGCCCTTCGGCGAGGCCGAGCTCAAGCCCCTGCGCGCCGGCGAGACGCTGACCTGGCGCCTCGCGCCCTGATTCCTTTTTTCCCCCAAGGCTGCCCCATGGTCGACAAGTCGCCGCGCATCGCCCTCCTGATCGACGCTGACAACTCGCCGGCGGCCAAGATCGGCGTGATCCTCAACGAGCTCTCGACCTTCGGCGAGACGAGCATCCGCCGCGCCTACGGCAACTGGAAGAAGCAGGAACTGCGCGGCTGGGAGGAGATCCTGCACGAGCACGCGATCCGGCCGATGCAGCAGTTCGACTACTCGAAGGGCAAGAACGCGAGCGACATGGCGATGGTCATCGATGCCCTCGACCTGCTCTATTCCGATCGCCCGGAGGCCTTCGGCATCGTCTCGTCCGACGCCGACTTCACCCCCCTGGTCATGTACCTGCGCGCCAAGGGCGCGGCGGTGTACGGCTTCGGCGGCCAGAAGACGCCCGAGCCCTTCGTCAACGCGTGCTCGCGCTTCCTCTATCTCGACAAGCTGGCGACACTGGCGTCGAGCGCGTCGGTCGACATCGACACCGGCGAGCCGGCGCGCGACGATCCCACCGCGACGACGCTGCGCGTGCCGACGGCCAAGCTGCGCCGCGACGCCAAGCTCGTCGACCTGCTGCGCAACGCGGTCGAGGCGGCCAAGGGCGAGAACGGCTGGGCGCGAGTGGGCGCAGTCGGCCAGCAGATCGGTAACCAGGCTTCGTTCGACTCGCGCAACTATGGCTACTCGACCCTGACCAAGCTCTTGAAGGCGACCGACCTGTTCCAGCTCGAGAAGGAAGGAACGTCCGAGGTCGCCGTGCGCGACATGCGTCAGGCGCGCCCGGCGAAGACCTGAGGCGGCACGAACCGGGCAAAGAAAAAGCGGCTCCTGAGAGCCGCTTTCCCGGTTCTTATCGGTGCGCTCGAGGCGCGCCGACAAGGTCTTACTTCTTCGGCGGCTCGGAAGACGGCTGCGGCGCTTCGCCAGCAGGCTGGGTCTTGCCGGCCTTGACGTCGGCCTTGGTCTGCGCCTTGCGTTCGGCGCGGGTCTTGTCGGTGCCCTTGGCCTTGTCGGCCTTGTCCATCTTCAAATCGCTGGCTTCACCAGCAGGGCTGGTCGCGCCGGACTTGATGTCGGCCTTGGTGGTCGCCTTGCGGTCGGCGCGGCTCTTGTCGGACATGGTCGAGGGCTGCTTGCCCATCGCGCCCGGGCCTTCGCCGGCGGGGACCAGCGCGCCGGATTTCTCGGCGGCCCTCGTTTCGGCCTTGACCTCGGCGCGGGTCGGCGACGAGGCTTGCGCGAACGCGCCTTGCGAGAACACGGCCACGGCGGCTGCGACAGCGCCCAGTACGAGTTTGGTCTTCATCGAATATCTCCTGATCGTTTCATTGAAGGGAAGGGGCATTTCACGAGTCGCCGCTCTGGCGTGGCAAGCATGAGAGAGCGGGACCAGACATGAAAACGCGACAACCACGGATCGGTTGACGCGTGCGAGAGCGGCGCTCATGGCCCCGCAACCCCACAGTCTACCCGTCCGGCCCTCGATCTCCGGGCGTCAGGGCAGTCGGCGGGCCCGCGGTGTGGCGGCGCGCAGACGCTCGCCGATAATCCAGCCGGTGAAGCGAGCCAGACCGCCGCCGGCGCCATCGCAAGACGGCGCGGGAGGAAGGTCCGGACTGCACAGGGCGGCGTAGCAGCTAACGGCTGTCCACCGCGAGGTGAGGATCAGAGCAACAGAGACGAGTCGATCGGTCGGTCGCAAGGCCGGCAGGTCGGGTGAAACGGGCAATCTCTACGCGCAGCAATACCAAATAGGCCGGCGTGGGCGGGCGTCTCGACGTTCGCCTGGAAGTGTGGCTCCGCACAAGCCGGCGGGTAGGTAGCACCGAGCCGGACAGCGATGTCCGGTCCAGAGGAATGGCGGTCACGGGCGGGTCGTCGCAAGACGGCTCGCCTGCACAGAATCCGGCCTATCGGCTCGCTTCACTTTTTTTCGACCGCGCTCGCGCGCCGCCCGCAGACACCCAACACCTCACCGCTTTCCGATGAATCCCGACGCACGAACGATCTGGCAGGCGCCGAGCTGGGCCCTGGCGATTCTGCTGGCCTGCCTGGGCATGCTCGGCCCGTTCTCGATCGACACCTACCTGCCGGCCTTCACCGGCATCGCCAAGGCGATCGGCGCGTCGCCGGTCGAGATGCAGCAGACGCTCTCGGCCTACCTGTTCGGCTTCGCGGTCATGAATCTCTTCCACGGCGCGCTCTCCGACAGCTTCGGCCGCAGACCCGTCGTGCTCGCCGGCCTCGTCGTCTTCTCGATCGCCTCGGCCGGCTGCGCCCTGTCGCAGCACATCGGCGCGCTGGTCTTCTTCCGGGCGATCCAGGGGATGTCGGCGGGCGCGGGCATCGTCGTCTCGCGTGCGGTGATCCGCGACATGTTCCCGCCCGCCGACGCGCAGCGGGTGATGTCGCAGGTGACGATCTACTTCGGCGTCGCCCCGGCGATCGCGCCGATGGTGGGCGGGTTCCTTTTCATCCATGCCGGCTGGCACACCATCTTCTGGCTGCTCACGGCGATCGGCATCGTCCTGTTCGTGGCCAACTGGAAGCTCCTGCCGGAAACGCTGCACGAGACCCACAAGCAGCCGTTCAACACCAGGAACCTGTTGCGCGGCTACTGGAGCCTGGCGAGCGATCCGCGTTTCCTCATGCTGGCCCTGGCGAGCGGCATTCCGTTCAACGGCATGTTCCTCTACGTGCTCTCGACGCCGGTGTTCCTCGGCGAGATCCTTGGCCTCGGGCCAGGCCAGTTCTTCTGGTTCTTCGTCCTCACGATCGCCGGCATCGTCGCCGGCGCTTTCGTCTCCGGGCGGATGGCCGGCCGCGTCAAGGCGACCTGGCAGATCCGCTACGGCTTTGTCATCATGGCCGGCACCGGCGCGATCAACCTCGGCCTCAACGCGATGTTCGTGCCCGAGGCGTGGTGGGCGCTCGTGCCCATCGCGCTATACGCTTTCGGCTGGGCGATGATGGTGCCGGTGGTGACGCTGATGGTCCTCGATCTCGTGCCCGAGCGGCGCGGCATGGCGTCCTCGCTGCAGGCTTTCGTCGGCAGCGCCGCCAACGGCCTGGTCGCGGGCGTGATCGCGCCGCTGGTCATGCACTCGGCGCTGGCGCTGGCCGCGACCTCGCTCGCGATGCTGAGCATCGGCGTCGTCTCGTGGCTCTGGGTCAAGCCGCACATCCGCGTCGGCACGGGCTTGCAGGTCGCTCCGCCCTGACCGGCGCAGCTTGCCCGCCGACGATCCGCGCGACAATCGACGCCATGCTGGTCTTCGTCGTCGGTCTCGCCCTCTTCCTCGGCATCCACAGCGTCTCGATCGTCGCGCCGCGCTGGCGCCTGGCGACGGTCGCGCGGCTCGGCGAGGGGCCGTGGAAGGGCTTCTATTCGATCGTGTCGGCCGTCGGCCTCGTCGTGCTCGTCGTCGGCTACGGCATGGCGCGGCGCGAGCCGGTCGTGCTCTACACGCCGCCCGCGGCGCTGCGCCATGTCGCGTTGCTGCTGATGCTGCCGGTGTTCCCGCTCTTCATCGCCGCCTACTTTCCGGGGCGCATCAGCACCTTGGCGAAGCACCCGATGCTGCTCTCGGTGAAGCTCTGGGCGAGCGCGCACCTGCTCGCCAACGGCACGCTCGCCGACGTCGTCCTCTTCGGCGCCTTCCTGGCCTGGGCCGTCGTCGACCGCATCTCCGTCAAGCGCCGGCCCGCGGTCGAGGCGCACAAGGTGCCGGGCGCACCGGCGCGCCCCGCCAACGACGTGATCGCGGTCGTCGCCGGACTCGTCGTCTACGTCGTCTTCGTCTTCTGGGCGCACCGCCTGCTGATCGGCGTCTCGCCGCTCGGCTGACCGGTCGCGACGACTCCCCGATCGTGCCGATCGCGCCGGCCTTGCTCGCCGCGCCGCGTTTCGACGTGGCCCCCTGGCGATTGAGCGGCACCGTCTACGGCGCCTTGCTGAACCATCGCGATTCGCTCGCCGCGCTCGGTGCCGCCGCCCTCGAGCCGCCGTATCGAGGCACGCCCAAGAGCGTCGTCCTGGGCCTGAAGCCTCGTCATGCGCTCGTGCCTTGCGGCGGCGCGGTCTTCGTCGACGCCGAGGTCGCCGAGCTCGAGGTCCGCGCCTCGCTCGGCCTGGTCATCGGCAAGACGGCGTGCGCGGTCGCCGAGTGCGATGTGCTCGATCACGTCGCAGGCTTCATCCTCGTCGCCGATTGCGTCGCGCCGCACGCCGGCTATTTCCGGCCGCAGATCCGAGCCATGGCGCGCGACGCGTCCTGCGTGCTTGGCGACGCGGTCGCGCCATGCCGCGACGCCGGCGACGCCGACGCGGTCGCGCTGCGTGTCTTCGTCGATGGCGTGCTCGCGCAGACGTCGAGCACCGCCGACCACGTGCGCAGCGCGGCACGGCTCCTCGCCGAGGTCAGCAACTTCATGACCCTCGTCCCGGGCGATCTGCTTTTCACCGGCAGCGCGCCCGATGCGCCGCGCGTGCGCGCCGGAGCGCGCGTGACGGTCGAGGGCGATCGCCTCGGCCACCTCGACTTTCGCGTCGCCTTCGACGATCGCGTGCCCGCATGAAGCGCGCCCGCGTCGCCTGGTCGGGCGCGATCCACGAAGCGACGCCGGCTGCGCGCGAGGGCTTCGTCCACCTCGCCGATGGCCGCGTCGTCGCGGAAGAGGCCGTCGTCTGGCTGCCGCCGTTCGAGGTCGGCAACGTCATCGCGCTCGGCCTCAACTACGCCGACCGCGCCAGGGAGCTGTCCTTCAAGGCGCAGGACGAGCCGCTCGTCTTCCTGAAAGGTCCGGGCTCCCTGGTCGGCCACTGCGGCCAGACACGGCGGCCGGCACGGGCGACCTTCATGCACTACGAGTGCGAGCTCGCGGTCGTCATCGGCAAGCCGGCGCGCCGCGTCGCCCGCGCCCGCGCGATGGAGCACGTCGCCGGCTACACCGTCGCCAACGACTACGCCGTGCGCGACTACCTGGAGAACTGGTACCGGCCGAACCTGCGCGTGAAGAACCGCGACGGCGCGACCGCGCTCGGCCCCTGGCTCGTCGACGCCGCCGACGTGCCTGCGCCGCCGCAGCTGGCGCTCCGGACCTTCGTCAACGGCCGCGAGACGCAGAGCGGCAACACGCGCGACCTCGTCTTCGCGATCGACGTCCTGATCGAATACCTGAGCGCTTTCATGACCCTCGACACCGGCGACGTGATACTCACGGGCACGCCCGAAGGCGTCGTCAACGTCGACGTCGGCGACGAGGTCGTGTGCGAGATCGAAGGCATCGGCCGCCTCCAGAGCACGATCGTCGGCGACGACGTGTTCGGCCGTTCGGGCGATGCCCAGGCGCAGGTCGGAGCCAAGGAAGCGACATGAGGATCCAGCATCTCATCGATGGCCGCGCGGTCGAGAGCCGCACCTATTTCGAGACTGTCGATCCGGCGACGCAGCGGGTGCTCGCCGAGGTCGCGCGCGGGGGCGCCGACGAGGTCGGCGCGGCGGTCGCGGCGGCGAAGGCGGCCTTCCCGGCTTGGGCCGCGCGACCGGCGGTCGAGCGCGCGAAGCTGATGCGAAAGCTTGGCGACCTGATCGCCGCCGAAGTGTCGTCGCTGTCCGAGACCGAGACCCGCGACACCGGCCAAGTGATCGCGCAGACGAAGAAGCAGCTCGTGCCGCGCGCCGCCGACAACTTCCACTACTTCGCCGAGATGTGCGTTCGCGTCGACGGCCACACCTACCCGACGCCGACGCATCTCAACTACACGCTTTTCCACCCGGTCGGCGTGTGCGCCCTGATCTCGCCCTGGAACGTGCCCTTCATGACGGCGACGTGGAAGGTCGCGCCGTGCCTGGCGTTCGGCAACACGGCGGTGCTGAAGATGAGCGAGCTCTCGCCGATGAGCGCGGCGCGCCTCGGCGAACTCGCGCTCGCGGCCGGCATTCCCGCGGGCGTGCTCAACGTCGTCCATGGCTTCGGCGACGAGGCCGGCGAGGCGCTCGTCTCGCACGCCGACGTGCGCGCGATCTCGTTCACCGGCTCGACCCGCACCGGCCACCGCATCGTCCGCTCGGCGGGGTTGAAGAAGTTCTCGATGGAGCTCGGCGGCAAGAGCCCGTTCGTCGTCTTCGACGATGCCGATCTCGAGCGCGCGCTCGATGCGGCGGTGTTCATGATCTTCTCCAACAACGGCGAGCGCTGCACCGCCGGCTCGCGGATCCTGGTCCAGCGCGGCCTCTATGCAACCTTTGTCGAGCGCTTCGCTGCGCGGGCCCGGCGCCTCGTGGTCGGCGACCCGATGGACGAAGCCACCGTCGTCGGCCCGATGATCAGCCCAGCCCATCTCGACAAGGTGCGCGGCTACATCGAGCTGGGTCCAAGCGAGGGTGCGACGCTGGTCTGCGGCGGTCTCGGGTCGCCGGCATTGACCGACCGCGTGAACGGCAACTACGTGCTGCCGACCGTCTTCGCGGACGTGGACAACCGCATGCGCATCGCGCAGGAAGAAATCTTCGGACCGGTCGCCTGCCTGATCCCGTTCAGGGACGAAGCCGATGCCATCCGCCTGGCCAACGACATCGCCTACGGATT
>JAYVVB010000184.1:0-2936 GCA_043787455.1 Rhizobacter sp. | reverse complement strand
GCTGGGTGCTGCCGATCGACGACACCCACTTTCGCATCTACGTCGCCGGCCGCGTCGAGCAACCGGGCGACATCGGCCGGATGCGCTCGAAGATGAACGGCAAATTCTGGTGGGAGCTCTCGGAGGCCGAGCACCGTGACTTTCCCGGCGACTACGAAGCGCAGGTGAGCCAGGGCGCGATCGCAGCCCACTCGGCCGAGCATCTGCGCACGAGCGATCGCGGCGTCGCGCTGCTGCGCAAGTTCCTGCGCGAGCAGCTGAAGCTCGTCGCCAGCGGTGCCGACCCGGCATGTGTCGCACGCAGCGACGCCGAGGCGACGCTCCGCTTCGCGAACTGCGGCAACTTCATCGCGCCGTGAAGGTCCTGCTCGCAACCCAGCCGATGCCGGCGGCGGTGTTCATGACCGCGATCCGCGCCCGGGCGCCGGAGATCGAGCTCGTCGAGTACCGCTCGTCGCTCGACGACGCCGAGCTCGCGACGGTGGACGTCGTCCTCGGCTGGCAGATGCCGCCGGGCCTGGCGGCGCGGCTGCCCAGGGTCGGCTGGATCTGCTCGGTCGCCGCCGGCGTCGAGAAGCTGCTCGCGCCCGAGCTCGCGCCGCACGTCCGCGTCTCGCGCATCGTCGATCGCGAACAGGCCGCGGGCATCGCCCAGTTCGTCGTCATGATGGCGCTGCGCCACGCGCGCGAGCTCGAGCGCTACGAGGCCCAGGCGAAGGAACACGTCTGGGCGCGCCAGCCGGTGCCGATGGCGCGCCACTCGGTCGGCGTCCTCGGCACGGGGGCGATGGGCGGCGAGATCCTAGCCTGGCTCGAGCGCTGCGGCCTCGCGGTGAAGGGCTGGAACCGACGCTCGGTCGAGTCGTTCGAAGCCGTGCTCGGCGCGAGCGAAATCGTCGTCTGCGCCTTGCCGCTCACGGCCGAGACCGAAGGCATCCTCGACGCGCGCGCGTTCGCGCTGATGCCGAGCGGCGCCTACGTCATCAACGTCGCGCGCGGCGCGCACATCGTCGAGGCCGACCTCATCGCCGCGGTGCGATCCGGGCATCTCAGCGGTGCGGCGCTCGACGTTCAGCGGCGCGAGCCGTTGCCCGCCGACGATCCACTCTGGTCGGTGCCGGGCATCACCATCACGCCGCACATCGCGGCGCAGCCGTCGACCGAGACCATCGCCGACCAGTTCGTCGCGAGCGTGCGCGCGCTCGAGCGCGGCGAGCCCTTGCCGAACGAGATCGACCGGGCCCACGGCTACTGAATCCAGGCGCCTTCGCCGTGGGCCGGGCCACGCGCGGTGCGCGCCGCAGGGCTATTTCCCGCGCTCAGCGCCGGCCGAACGGTGCCTGCCTGCGCCAGTACCGCAGCGTCAGCAGGCCACCGAGCATTCCGCCGAGGTGGGCGAAGTGGGCGACGCCGGAATTGAGCACGTACGCACCCTGGTAGAGCTCGATCAGGCCGTAGAGCGCGACCAAATACTTGGCCTTCATCGGGATGACGAAGAAGAGCAGGATGATCCGGTTCGGAAAGATCATCGCGAATGCGAGCAGCAGGCCGAAGAGACCGCCCGAGGCACCGATCGTCGGCGCCGGAGAGCCGAGGAGCGCGTCGACCACCAGCTGCGTCAACGCCGCAGCGACGACGCTAGCGAAGTAGAAGACGAGGAAGCGGTTGCGACCCCAGACCTGCTCGAGCTCGGCGCCGAACATCCACAGGCCGAGCATGTTGAAGAACAGGTGGTTGAAGCTGCCGTGCAGGAACGCGTACGAGACGATCTGCCAGGGCCAGAAGCCGCCGCCGATCGGCCACAGCGCGAACGGGGAGATGAGGCCCGGACCGAGCAGGTCGCCGAGGAAGAAGATGGCCACGTTGGCGAGCAGCAGCGCCTGCGTGGCGGGGGGAAGTGGCGGCATGGGTGAAGTCCGGGAGGCGTCGATCGGGCGGCGCTAGTCTACGGCCCGTGTGGCAAACTGCCGCCCTCCGCAAGCACCGGCCTCGGTGGCGAAATTGGTAGACGCGCGGGACTCAAAATCCCGTTCCGCGAGGAGTGTCGGTTCGATTCCGACCCGAGGCACCACGGTCCGACCCCCGACCCCATGACAGAGCCCACGCCAAACTATCCGACGATCGAGGACGTGATCGGCGCGACGCCGATGGTGCGCCTGGTGCGGCTGCCCGGCGCCGACAACGCGGCGCGCGGCAACGTCATCCTCGGCAAGCTCGAAGGCAACAACCCGGCGGGCTCGGTCAAGGACCGGCCGGCGATCAGCATGATCCGCCGCGCCGAGGAGCGCGGCACGATCAAGCCGGGCGACACCCTGATCGAGGCGACCTCGGGCAACACCGGCATCGCGCTGGCGATGGCGGCGGCGATCCGCGGCTACCGGATGCTGCTCGTCATGCCCGAGGACCTGAGCATCGAGCGCGCGCAGACGATGAAGGCGTTCGGCGCCGAGCTCATCCTCACGCCGCGCTCGGGCGGCATGGAATACGCGCGCGACCTCGCGACGCAGATGGAGAAGGACGGCAAGGGCCGCGTCCTCGACCAGTTCGCCAACCCCGACAACCCGCGCATCCACTACGAGACCACCGGCCCCGAGATCTGGAAGGACACCGGCGGGCGCGTCACCCACTTCGTGAGCGCGATGGGCACGACCGGCACGATCACGGGCGTCTCGCGCTTCCTGAAGGAGAAGAACCCGTCTGTTCGCATCGTCGGTGCGCAGCCGAGCGAGGGCTCGCGCATCCCGGGCATCCGCAAGTGGCCCGTGGAATACCTGCCGAAGATCTTCGAACCGAAGGCGGTCGACGAGCTCGTCCTCGTGAGCCAGGTCGACGCCGAGGAGGTGACGCGACGCCTGGCCCGCGAGGAAGGGATCTTTGCCGGCATCTCGGCGGCAGGCGCGTGCTGGGTCGCGCTGCAGATCGCGGCGCAGGTCGAG
>JAYVVB010000183.1:0-5434 GCA_043787455.1 Rhizobacter sp. | reverse complement strand
CTCGACCTCGGCCTCGGCGCCAGTCGGCGCGGTGGGACCGGGCGGCGCCGCATCGGGCCTGCGCCCGCCGGGAGCACCGCCGGTCGCGGTCGCGCCAGGCGGCCTGCGTCCCTTCGCCGAGGTCATCAAGGACGCCAAGCGCAGCGATGGCGTCCTCACCGTCTGGCAAAAGGAAGACAAGGTCTGGCTCGAGCTCAAGCCCGAAGACCTGAACAAGCCGTTCTTTCTCTCGCCCAAGCTCAAGTCGGGCATCGGCGAAGGCAGCTTCTACGGCGGCTCGATGCTCTTCGGCGACAGCGGCGTCGTCGCGTTTCGTCGCATCTACAACCAGATCCAGCTGATCTGGCTCAACGTCAACTACGCCGCGAACGCGGGCTCGCCCGAAGCCCTCTCCATCGAATCCGGCTATTCGCCGAGCCTGCTCGCGAGCGCGCCGGTGCTGAGCCTGCCGGAGCCGGAGAAGAAGTCGATCCTCGTCGAGGCGAACTCGTTGTTCCTGGCCGACCTGCTCGCCTTCGGCGTGCAGCTGCAGCGCACCTATCGCCAGGGCTACGCCTTCGACCCGCGCAACTCGGCGATCACCACCGTCCGCCAAACGCCCGAGTCGCTCGAGCTCGACGTCCTCGGCCACTACGCGACGGCGTCGATCGGTGTGCCGCAGCCGGGCACCCCGCCCGGCGTGCCGCAGCCGAGCGTGCCGCGCACGCTGCCCGATCCGCGCAGCCTCTTCCTTGGCATCCACTATTCGCTCGCGCGGCTGCCCGATCAGCCGATGCACGGCCGCCGCGCCGATCCGCGCATCGGCTACTACGAGAGCGGGCGGTTCGAGTTCAGCAACGACCTGCAGCGCTCGCCGCGACAGCACTTCGTCAACCGCTGGCGGCTCGAGAAGAAGGATCCGCAGGCGCCGCTCTCCGAGCCGGTGCGGCCGGTCGTCTACTGGATCGACCGCAACGTGCCGGTCAAGTACCGCGCCGCGATCACGGCCGGTGTTCTCGAGTGGAACAAGGCGTTCGAGAAGATCGGCTTCAAGGACGCGATCCGGGTCGAGATCCAGCCCGCCGACGCGACCTTCGACACCCTCGACTTCGGCCGCGCGTCGATCCGCTGGCTCACCAACGTGTCCACGGGCTTCGTCGCCATCGGTCCTCACCACGCCGATCCGCGCAGCGGCGAGATCCTCGGCGGCGACATCGGCATCGAGAGCCTGGCGCTGCGCAACAGCCGGACCTTGCGCACGCAGATCGTCGCCAACGGCAACGACGGCGAGCCGTCGACGAACCTTGCGGCGATGGATCCGCAGCAGCGCGCGCTGCTGCTCTCCGGGCAGATCTGCACCTTCGGCGAGGACGCCGCCGCGGAGATGACCTACGCTGGCGACGTACTCGAGGCGCGCGGCGAACTCGACCCCGACAGCCCCGAGGCCGAGGCCTTCGTCCAGGGCTACCTGAAGTGGGTGACGATGCACGAGGTCGGCCACACGCTCGGCCTGCGCCACAACTTCCGCGCCTCGCGCGCCTACACCGAGCAACAGCTTGCCGATCCGGTGTTCACCAAGGAGCACGGCATCACCGGCTCGGTGATGGAGTACCCGGCGATCAACCTCGGCCCGGCCGATCAGCCGCGCGAGCGCCGCGGCGCCCTCTTCAGCGACACCCTCGGTCCCTACGACTACTGGGCGATCGAGTATGCGTACAAGCCGCTGCCCGCGGACGCGACCGCCAAGGCCGAGCAGGTCGCGCTCGACAAGATCGCGTCGCGCAGCGCCGAGCCCTATCTGGCCTACGGCACCGACGAGGACTTCTTCCTCGGCATCGATCCCGAGTCGCTCCAGTTCGATCTCGGCAGCGACGTCCTCGCGTTCGCGAGAAAGCGGATCGCGATCGCGCAGGAGCTGCTGAAGCGGCAGGAGACACGCCAGTTGGGCGCCGACAAGGACTACAGCGTCCTCAAGCGGTCGGTGAGCTACGCTTTGCGCGACGTCGCCAATGCGGCGAGCGTGCTCGCGCGCCAGATCGGCGGCGTGCGCACGGTCCGAGACGCGCCCGGCACCGGCCGCGATCCGCTCACGCCGGTGCCGTTCGTCGACCAGCGCGAAGCGCTCGACATCATCGCCCGCCAGCTGCTCTCGGCCGATGGCCTGCGCGTGTCGCCGGCTCTGCAGCGTCGGCTCGGCGCCGACTTCAGCGAGCGCTCGGACGCGCTCTTCGAAGGCTTTGGCTCGGCCCAGACCGACTACTCGCCTTCGGGTCAGCTGCTCGGCCTGCAGCGCTCGCTGCTCGCGGTGATGATGAGCGACACGGTCGCGACGCGCCTGCTCGAGAGCAGCGAGAAGGCGCCGTCGGGCGCGGGCCGCGCGCTGCGCATGCCCGAGCTCTACACCCGGCTGACGCAGGCGGTGTGGAGCGAGCTCGACGGTCGTGGCGACATCGCGCCGCTGCGCCGCGAGGTGCAGCGCGACCACGTCAACCGCATTGCCGCGCTGCTCGTGCGGCCCGGCGCCGCGGCGCGCGCCGATACCCGCAGCGTCGTGCGCGCCCAGGCGAAGGAGCTGCTCGAGCGGATCCGCGTTGCCAGCCGTCGGCCGGGCCTGAGCGAAGAGGCGAAGGCGCACCTGGCCGACAGCGCCGACACGCTTGAGCAGGCCTTGTCCGCCCGGCTCCAGCGCGCCGGCGCCTGAAACGACAGCGGCCGCCCGAAGGCGGCCGCTGTCGTTCGTCGCGTCCGGTCGGGGACCGGGCGCTCACTCGATGGTCGGCGCGGCATCGTGCGTCTCGACCGCTACTGCGGTCCCGGCGTTGCGAGGACCGGTGATCGTCACCGTCGGCAGCGCGGTCACGTCGACGACGGCGTTGGAGCGATGGCCGATGATCGTCACCGGATCGAGGGTCACGCGAGCGGTCGGGGCCTCAGCGGCGGCGTGGCGGCTGCCCAGCATTTCGCTACCGACGGCGATCGTGCCGGCAGCCATCAGGCCGAAGGTCAGGACGGCGCAAAGGATGTTGTCGATCATGGTCGGCTCCTTGTCGAAGGCGCATCGTCGATGCGTTGAAGTGAATGTAGGCAAGGCTTCCGGGGCTCGCCAGCGGCTTGCGACGAAGCGCTGATTTGCTGCGATGAAGCGCCGCTTGTGCCGATGGACCCTGGCCCATTCGGACGCCGCCAGGGGTCGGATCGGCGTCGCTGCAACTCAGGCGCGACGCGCTTCCTCGACCGACACGCCGTGCCGGGTCTCGTCGAAGAGCGAGGGCTTGAAGGTCGTCGCGCCTTCCGAGCGGTCGTTGATCGCCCAGAGCATCAGCGCGCGCGCCGACATCGGCTTGGCGAAGAGGAAGCCCTGCAGCTCGTCGCAGCCCATCTGCACGAGCACCTGCTGCTGGCGCTGGTTCTCGACGCCCTCGGCGACGACCTTCAGGCCGAGCGCGTGGGCGAGCTTGATGACGGCGTCGACGACCGCGCGCGCGTCGGCGCTGTGCTCGAGGTCCATGATGAAGCTGCGGTCGATCTTCAGCTCTTCCGCGGGAAGCTTGCGAAGGTAGGACAGGCTCGAGTAGCCGGTGCCGAAGTCGTCGATCGACAGGTGCGTGCCGAGTTCGCCGAGGCGACGGAAGGTCGCCTGCGTCGTCTTGGTGTCCTCCATCGCCGCCGACTCGGTGATCTCGCAGGTGAGCAGCGACGGATGGATGCGGTGCGTCTCGAGCGCGCCGGTGATGCGCTCGACGATGTCGTCCTGGCGCATCTGGTGCGCCGAAAGGTTGATGGCCACGCGCATGCGCAGGCCCTTCTCGCGCCACTGGCGGCTTTGCCGGCACGCGTCCTCGATCACCCAGTTGCCGATCGCGCCGATCAGGCCGAAGCGCTCGGCGATCGGGATGAAGGTGCCGGGCAGGAGCATGCCGCGCGTCGGATGCATCCAGCGCAGGAGGGCCTCGACGGCGGTGACCTTGCCGCTCTGGGCGTCGATCTTGGGCTGGTAGAAGAGCTCGAACTCCTTGGCGGCGACGGCCTTGCGCAGGTCGCGCAGGAGCTCAAACTGCGCCTCGGCGTCGGCGTCCATCGCGTTCGAATAGAAGCAGTGAGTCGATCCGCCGGAGCGCTTCGACGAGTACATCGCCGCGTCGGCGCGCGCGATCAGCTTGGCATGGCTGCAGCCGTCGGGATACATCGCGATGCCGACCGAGCACGAGATCATCACCTCGCGGCCGTCGGCGGCGTAGGGCTGCGACAGGCCCTGGATCAGCCGGCTGGCGACATGAGCGATCGCCTCCTGCGTCGTGACGTTGCTGAGCAGGAGCAGGAACTCGTCGCCGCCGACGCGGGCGACGACGTCCTTGCCGCGTGACATCGACTTCAGGCGTTGGCCGACCTGCTCGAGCACCAGGTCGCCGATCGAATGACCGTAGGTGTCGTTGACCGGCTTGAAGCCGTCGAGGTCGATGAAGAGGAGGGCCAGGCTGGTCGAGCTGGCGTCGGCCTTGGTCGCCGCCGCGGCGAGGCGATCCTCGAAATAGACCCGCGTCGGCAACTTCGTCAGGCTGTCGACCGTCGGCGCGGCGGTCACCGCCGGGCGTGACACACGCTCGTCGGCATGCGAGCCGTCATGGCCGAAGCCCTTCAGCATCGTCATCGCCATCGCGGCGAGCGCCGAGACCACCATCGCTTCGCCCCAGTCCGCGGCGGGACCGTCGACGCCGCCCGACATCGACGCGGCGAGCGTCAGCAGGGCCGAACAGAACATCGCACCGAAGACTCGCGCCGTGCGCAGCTTCTTGCTCGGCTTGAACTCCAGGCCGAGCCCGACCAGGACGGTCGCGAAAAAGAAGACGGCGACCGTCGAGCCCCAGCTGCCCATCGCCTGTGCCGCACGAAAGAGGCCCGGCGTGGCGAAGACCGAGTGAGCGTAGGCGACCAGCAGAGTGACGACGCTGAGCCCGGCAAAGGCGGGCATGGTCTTGCGCGTCGCGGCGGTTGCGGTCGCGGCGGCGACGCCGGCCAGCATCCAGGCCAGAGCGCCGGCGACGAAGGCCATGCTGACGGCGCCGCTCGACGCCGTGTCGAGCGGCGCGAGAAAGCGCCCGGGCCACCACAGGCCGAAGCCACCGAGGAGGATCGCGCAGGCCTTCAGTGGCCGCGCCGGGGCGCGCGATCGAAGCCGGGCACGGGCATAGAACTCGGCGGCCAGCCACAGCAATCCGGCACTGATCGAAAACCCGGCAAGACCGATCAACAGCCGGTGACTATCCAGGAGATTCATGAAGAGCTGGCCCGCTCGTCCCGCATGGTGGCGAGTGTTCCCCCCATGGGAGCACCGACTCGTTCATTTCGGTACTGCGCCGCGGACCTTGAGCCCCATCGGCGAGATTTCGGGGTCAGCGGGCGCCCTGGCCGGAGGCTCGGGCGGCGCGGGCGCGACCAGGAGGTCGCGCCCGCGTTG
>JAYVVB010000182.1:0-4724 GCA_043787455.1 Rhizobacter sp. | reverse complement strand
CGTGTGGCCGTTGTCGAGGACGCGAAAGGCGCTCGGCTTGTAGTCGAACTGGACCGGCTCGAGCTCGACGCGGATCCCGCCCTGGATGTCGATCGGGCTCTGCCGGGTGCCGTTCGAGCACTTGGCGAACTCGGGCTTGAGCGTGCTCCACGCGTCGGGACCGGCGTTGCCGCCGTAGCTCCAGTGCTCGGCGTGAGCATCGTCGTGCGCGGCAGGCTCCCTGACCGAGTCTTTCGCAGTTGCCGACCGTAGCCGCGACGTGCCGGCGTGAGCCGATAGCGATCGCGTCGCGTCGGCCGCGTGCGTCGCGACGGCCGGCGCCTTGAGGGCGACGTTGACCACGTCCGACTTTCCTGCATCGGTCACGTGCGCGGCACCGAGCTGGGTGGCGAGCTTCTGGCGCAGCTTGCTCATCGGATCCTGCGTCGCGGTCAAGGGCGGCAGGGCGATCACGAACGGAGACGGCGCGACCTTCTTCTCGACACTTTCCGCCGCGTGCGCGGGCGGGGCGCCTGAGGCCCGCACGCTGGCGCCGGTGAGGGCGAGCGAGCAGAGCAGGGTCGTGGCCAGCAGTGGCCGGTGGCGCGCGACGAGCGAGGCAATCATGGGAGCGTCTCCGTTCAGCGGGCCTGACTCCGCTTCCTTATATCGACACCGGGCGCCCGGACTTGAACCGCAAGCCGGGCACATCGAATGCCGCCCCTCGTCATTCAGCGGAGAACACGCATGCTCGAGAAACTTCCCGACGCGGTCGGGCACGCCCTGCGCAGCCAGCGTGCCGGGCTCGACAAGATCGCCTTCCAAACCGTCGACCTGCGCGGCGGCATGGCGGCGATCACGGTGCAGAGCGTCGCCTTCGCCGACCACGCGCCGATCCCCGCGCAGTACACGGCCGACGGCGCCGGCCGCTCGCCACCGCTGCACTGGACCGGTGTGCCGGCCCAGGCCGCGTCGCTGGTGCTGATCGTCGAGGACGCCGACGCCCCGACGCCGCAGCCGCTCGTGCATGCGATCGTTGTCGACCTGCCTGCGGGTGACGGCGGTTTGCCCGAAGGTGCGCTGCCGAGCAAGGACCACGACGGCAGCGGCCTCGCAGTCGGACGCAACTCCTACCTGCAGGTCGCGTGGCTGCCGCCCGACCCGCTGCCGGGGCATGGCGTGCATCGCTACGCGTTCCAGCTGTTCGCGCTCGAGGCCGGCGCGTTGTTCGACTCGACACCGGGCCGGGATGCGTTGCTCGATGCGATCCGCGAGCGCGGCCTGGCGAGCGGCTGCCTGTTCGGGACGTACCAGCGTCCCGACACGTCGATCAGCGAGCCCGCCGCGAACGACGCGGCGCCGATGCTGACACCGCCGCTGACCAGCTGACCGTCACGCCGGCTCGCGACCAAACGCCGCGTCGTGGTCGTCGAAGAGGCCGGGCGGTCCGTCGGGGCGCGCCCGCTCGATCGCAAGGAGACGTTGCTTCGTCGTCGTGCCGCCCGGTGCCGAAAAGCCGCCGAGGCGGCCATCGGCGGCGATCACGCGATGGCACGGGACGACGATCGGAAACGGGTTCGCGCCGAGGGCCTGGCCGACGCTGCGGGCGTCGGCGTCGCCGCCTAGCTGGCGCGCGACCGCGCCGTAGGTGACGACGCGGCCGGGCTCGACCTCGCGTGCGACGGCGTAGACGCGGCGGGCAAACTCGGGCACGGCGCGCAGATCGAGCGCCACGGCGCGCAGGCCGACGGGCACGCCGTCGAGCAAGGCGCGGATCGACGCGATCACCTGGGTGACGACCTCGGTCGGCGCGCTCTCGACCGGCGGCGACACGCGGCGCTCGATCTTTCGCCTGAGGCTGCCGGTGCGCGACTCGGGCAGCCATACGCCGGTGAGACCGTCGTCGCTCCAGGACAGCGCGCACTCGCCGAGCGCGGTCGTGAACAGTGCGAAGCGCAGGGGCGTCGACATGATGGCGATGGTAAGACGCCACGTCGAAAAGTTGGCACATGCTCGCGCCGATACAAGCCCCCGGTCACGCTCTGCCGCGACGTTCGCGAGACAATTCGTCGATGCCCGGATCCGATCTTTCGTCACGTCACCGCCGCCTCAGTTGCGGCACCGTCGTCGTGACCGGATCGCGCGAGCTGCTGCTGTGCCACGTCACCGGACAGCGCCACTGGGATCTTCCCAAGGGCGGCATCCACGACGGTGAGAGCCCGCTCGAGGCGGCGCTGCGCGAGACCCGCGAGGAGACGGGCCTCGTCCTCGACGTCGCGTCGGTGCTCGATCTCGGTCGTCACGAGTACACCGGCAAGAAGGACCTGCACCTCTTCGCCGTCGCGTCGCCGCGGATCGATCCGGGCGAGCTGCACTGCGAGAGCTGTTTCGTCGAGCGCGGCTCGGGCCGGTCGCGACCCGAGATGGACGGCTTCGGCTGGTTCGACTTCCACCGTGTCGGCGAGCTCTGCACGCTCAAGCTTGCCGCAGTGCTGGCCGCGCTTGACCTCGAGGCCGTCGTCGGGCGCCTTGTGCGGGCTCGCGCCGAGCCGCTCGCGGCCTGAGCCGGGGCGTCCGTTCGTGCTTCGGCGCTCAGCGCGAGAGCGCGAGCTTGACGCCGAAGCCGATCATGAAGACACCCGCGAGCTTGCCCAGCCAGCGGCCGATGCGCGGGTCGGCGCGCATGCGTTCGGAGAGGCGATGGGTGAGCAGCGTCACGACGAGGCCATAGAGAAACGTGAGCGAGGCGATCGTCGCCGCCATCATTGCGAAGGTCCCGACGCCCGCGTGCCGGGCCGGGTCGACGAAGAGCGGGAAGAAGGCCATGTAGAAGACGATCGCCTTTGGGTTGAGCAAGGTGATCGCGAGCGTCTGGCGGAAGTAGTGACCGGCGTGCAGGCGCAGCACCGGTGCAGCGCCGGGCCGGGCCAGCAGCAGGCGCAGGCCGAGCCAGGCGAGGTAGCCCGCGCCCAGCCACTGCACGCCGCGAAACGCCGGCGGCCAGGCTGCGAGCAGCGCGGCGACGCCGGCCACGGCGAGCCACATCAGCACCTGGTCTCCGGCGATCAGGCCGAGCGTGGCGGCGAGGCCGCCGCGCCGGCCGCCCTGGCTCGTCGACGTGATCAAGGCTAGGTTGCCTGGCCCTGGAATGAGCAGGAAGACGATCACGGCGACGACGAAGGATGGGTAGTCAGCTATTCCGAACATAGCGCGTACGGGGAATGGCGGTGTCGCGATTGTCCCTCCGCGAGGCTCGCCGACAATCGCCGCGACGCTCGTCGACACGCATGACCGACTCCCACGCCGACCCATCCTCCTCGCGTTCGACGAAGCCTCTCGACGCCTTCATCGGGCAGGCGCGCGCGGCGCTTGCCGAGCGCTCGTTCGAGGCGCTGGTGCTGTCGGCGAATCGCGACGCGCGCAGCGAGCTGAAGAGCGTTCGCGTGCGCTCGATCGCCTTGCGCGGCGCGCCGGCGCTGTCCTTCGTCGAGACCCATGCGACGCGCGACCTCACTCGCAACCTCGGCGTCGACGACGGGCTGGCCACCGTGGCCGCGCTGCTCGACCCTGCCGCCCTGCCGTCGTTCGCGCACGCGACGCTGCAGACCCTGGCTGGCGATTCCCAGCTGCGTGTGAGCAGGAAGGGACGCGCGACGCTCAGCCGGGGCGCGCGCGCCCCGGCCTCGGCGACGGCGCCGGCCGGCGTGGCATCGCCAGGCACTGCCGCAGCACCTGGGGCGCACGACCGATCGCGGCAGCGTCGGCTCGACGTCGAGCAGCCGTTCTTGGTCGAGCTCGGCATCACCGACGCGAGCCACCGGGTCGTGCCGGCGATGGCCCGCAAGTGGCGCCAGATCGACAAGTTCCTCGAGGTCCTCGACAGCGCACTCGACGCCTTGCCCGAGCGGCCGGCTGCAAAGGGCCAGGCGCGTGCGCCGATCCGCGTCGTCGACTTCGGCTGCGGCAAGGGCTATCTCACCTTCGCCGTGCACGCCCATCTGCGCGATCGCTTCGGTATCGAGCCGGAGGTCGTCGGCGTCGAGCTGCGGCCGGAGCTCGTTGCGTTCTGCAACGCTGTCGCCGAACGCAACGGCGCGGTCGGCCTCAGGTTCGTCGAAGGCGACCTGCGCACCTTCGTGCCCGACGCGGTCGACGTCATGATCGCGCTCCACGCCTGCGACACGGCGACCGATCACGCCATCGACCTCGGCGTGCGCGCCGGCGCCGACGTGCTCGTGTGCTCGCCCTGCTGCCACAAGGAGCTGCGCCCGCAGATGTCGCGCCCGCGCCTGCTCTCCGGCCTGCTGCGCCACGGCGTCCACCTCGGCCAGGAAGCCGAGATGGTCACCGACAGCCTGCGCGCGCTCCTGCTCGAGACCTGCGGCTACGACGCGCGCGTGTTCGAGTTCGTGTCGCTCGAACACACGAGCAAGAACAAGATGATCCTCGCGACCCGCCGCGGCGACGGCGCAGCGCTTGCGGCTCGCGCCGAAGCCGAAGTGAGCGACCTGAAGTCGTTCTACGGCATTCGCGAGCAGTGCCTCGAGACGCTCCTGCGGCGTCAGGCGCGGCCCGTGGTCGAGGCCGCCGCTCAGGCCTGCCAGACGCCGTAGCCGGCCTCGCGCAGGGCGATGCCGAGCTCGACTTCCATGTCGCGCGCGCCGTCGTACGGCATCGGGTTGTAGACCCCATAGAGCTGCGGCAGGAGGCGCAGGCCGAAGTCGAAGACGAAGCGGTTGGCCTGG
>JAYVVB010000181.1:0-3488 GCA_043787455.1 Rhizobacter sp. | reverse complement strand
CGGCCGGCCGCGCAGCCAGGCGTCGACGTCCTGGAGGCGCTCGCGCGCGACCTTCGCGCGATAGCGGATCCTGGCCATCGCGGCCTCGGCCGGCCGGCGCGAATCGGGGTCGAAGCGGGCTTGGGCGAAGGCTCCGAGCTTGCCCACCATCGCCGGATCGAGCGACGCCGAGGCGAGGCCTGGAAAGTAGCGGCTGCCCGTCGTGACCATCCGCTCGACGGCGTCGGCGTGCGCGGCCGCGAAGTCGAAAGCGAGATCCGGATGGGCCTCGGCGACCGCCCCGAGCATCGACGCGCCGTTGGTTGCGCCCGGCTCGTCGGTGAAAGAAAGTTCCAGCGCACGCTGCGCCAGCGCGTCGTCCTCGACGCTCGCCAGCACGCGGTAGAGCCGGTCCTTCGCGAGCGGGCTCTTCTCGGCCGAAGCCTCGGCGCGCAGCGCCTCCCAGACCGCCGCGTCGGCGCGAGCCCCGACGACGGCGAGGATCGACTTGCGCAGCGCCGTCGGGTAAGCGGCCGGATCGATCGCGCGCCGTTCCTGCCGGCGCCGCGCCTCCACGACCGTGGCCGGGTCGCCGAGCACGCCGAGCGCTGCGATCAGGCGCGAGCGCAGCACTGTCGTCGCCGCGCGCTCGTTCGTCGTCTCGCTCCAGCCAATGCGGGCGAGCACAGGCGCCAGGCGGCCGATCGCGAAGCGGCGCCACCCCGCCCGACGCGTCGGATCGATTCGATAGAGGTCGTCGAGGGCCAGCAGATGACCGACCACGCCGGCCCAGACACCGGCATCGGCGTCGTCGGCAACGCGCAGGGTCAGCTCGAGCGCATCGGCAATCGGCGACGTCCCGGCCAGGCCGAGCGCCCAGGCGTCGTCGAGGACGCCGAGCTGGTCGATCGGCGCGAGGCCCGCAAAACCGGCGCGAAGCGCGGCCTGCTGCTCGGGCGCGTACCACGTCCGGTAGTAGCCCGACTGGCCGGCGTTGGCGACGACGGCGCCGCAGCCATCGAGCACGAGGCTGGCCCGGCCTGTCGACACGAGGGTGCGAGCCGGCGCGTGACCTTCGATGCGCGCGATCACCGGGATCTGCCAGCCGAGCGGCGCCTTGTCGGGCCGGTCGAGACTGAACTCGCCCTGCTCGAGGCCGAGCGTCGTCCGGCCCTCCTCGCAGCGGCTCGAAGCGACCCGCAGCAACGGCACGCCGGGCTGGCGCGTGAAATCGTGGGCGATGGCGCCGACGGGCCGGTCCGAGGCCGCGTCGATCTCGCGCCACAGGTCGTCGCTCACCGTGTTGCCATAGGCATGGGCACGGATGTAGCGGCGCACGCCCGAGCGCCAGGCGTCGGCGCCGACGTACGACTCGAGCATCGCGATCACCGCCGCCGACTTCGAGTACGAGATCTCGTCGAAGACCTGGCTCGCCTGGTCGACGCTGACGACGGGTTGCACGATGGCGTGCGTCGTCGCGAACGCATCCGACGCCATGGCCCGGCTACGGCTCGCGACGGCACCCAGCGCCGTGTCCCACTCGGGGTGGAGCCGGGTCGTCGTCCGGCCTTCCATCCACGTCGCAAAGCCTTCGTTGAGCCAGACGTCGTCCCACCAGCGCATCGTCACCAGGTTGCCGAACCACTGGTGCGCGATCTCGTGCGCGGCGACCTCGAACACCGCCTGCCGGTCGGATTGAGTCGACAGCTGCGGGTCGACGAGCAGCACGTGTTCGAAGCTGAAGATCGCACCCCAGTTCTCCATGGCGCCGAAGAACTGGCTGGTGCCCGGCGAAGCGATGTTGTCGAGCTTGGGAAGCGGATAGGGCACGGCGAAGTAGTCGTCGTATTCGCGCAGCACGTCGCGCGACGACTCGAGCGCGAAACGGGCCTGGCCCGAGACGCCGCGGCGCGTTACCACGCCGATCTCGGTCGCACCCGCCTTCGTCGTCACGCGCTCGAAGTCGCCGACGGCGAGAAAGAGCAGGTACGTCGACATGACAGGCGACGGCGCGAACCGGACCCGGCGCAGGCCCGGCCCCGCGGCCGTAGTCGCGGCCTGCGGCATGTTGCTCACCACCCTCTGCCCGGCGGGCACGGTCGCCTCGAGCGTGAAGGTGGCCTTGTACGCCGGCTCGTCCCACGACGGGATGAAGCGGCGCGCATCGGAGTTCTCGAACTGCGTGAAGAGCGCGCGCCGGCGGCCCGCCGCCGTGTCGTAGTCGATCGCGAACAGGCCGATCGCCTGCCGGCCGATGGGGCCCGAGTAGCGCATGAGCAGGCGATGACGCCCTGCCGCGATCGGCCGGGCGAAGGTGAACGTCGCCGTCTGCGCGCTAGGGTCGACCGCGATCTTCACGGGCACTTGCGGCTGGCGCCCGGCCGCGTCGCCGAGTCGCACCGAAACGAATGCGAGGTCCAGCGCGTTGAGCGTCAGCGTCGTCGTCGGCTCGCTCACCTCGATCGTCACCGCGACCCGGCCGTCGAAACGCAGGGCTCGCGCCCGCGGCGTGACGGCGACGTCGTAGTGCAGCGGCCGGATCCCGCGCGGCAACTGCGTCGTGACCTCTGCCGCGGGCGGCGTCTCGCTTGGCGCTGCGACGACACGGCCCGGCACGGCAGCGGCGACGAAGAGCGACAGCGCGAAGAGGAGCGAGTGGTGCATCGGGCGGCGAGGATAGGTCAGTCGGCTCGCCAGCCGCGGCGAGAGGTCAATCGACGGTCAGGTCGTCGGCTCAAGCCGTCGGTGTTCCCTGCGCAGCTCGGCTATCGACCGCCACCGAGGGTTCATCGCCAGCCTCGCAGGAAGCGCCGCACGATGGCGACGGTGTAGCGGCTCGCGATCGACTCCACGAAGCGTGTGAAGTCGATGGTGGCGGAGTTGTCGGCGCGATCCGAGATGGTCCTCACGACGGCGCACGGCACGTCGAGGTCGTGGCAGACCTGGGCCAGCGCAGCGCCTTCCATCTCGACCGCGAGCGCGTCGGGCAGGCGTTCGCGCAGCGCAGTACAAGCCGCGGCGCTCGACACGAACGAGTCGCCGCTGATCACGAGGCCGGTGTGCACGCGCGGCGCCGTGATCGCGAAGGTGCGCAGCTCGCCGGGGCTGAGCACCAGCGCGTCGGCAGCGGCATCGTCGCCCGACCGCGTCGCATCATCGAGCACGGCCCGCGACGCGACGGCGAGCGCATCGGACAGGGCGCGGTCGCACGGGAAGCGATCGGTGCCATAGAGCGGCACCTCGTGACGCGGGAACAGCGGCGACGCATCCATGTCGTGCTGCAGCAGCGCGCTGGCGATGACGACGTCGCCGACGCGGGCGCGCTCGTCGAGGCCGCCGGCGGTGCCGGTGAAGATCGCCTGCTCGGCGCCGAACTCGTGTACCAGGAGCGTCGCCGTCATCGCCGCGGCGACCTTGCCGACGCGCGAGAGCGCGACCACGACGTCGTGGCCGTCGAGGTGGCCGACCCAGAACTCGCGCCCGGCGAGCCGCACCGGATGCTCGTCCGG
>JAYVVB010000180.1:0-6645 GCA_043787455.1 Rhizobacter sp. | reverse complement strand
GTGACGAGCACGACCTTGCCGGCGATGTTGCGGGCGAAGAGGGCCGGGTCGGGCGGCACCGGGTCGCGGCCGAGGAGATCGGCGACATCGACCTCGCGGATGTCGGAGACGCCGGCCTTGCCGTCGACCAGCTCGAACAGCCCCGGCAGGATCTTCACCGGCAGGCCCGCTCCTTCGACGCCTTCGATCAGGCGGCGCTTCTGCGCCGAACTCGCCGAGGGAATCGCGAGCACGATCTGCTCGATCTCGTGGCGGAAGATCGCGTCGTCGAGCGCCTTCGGCGAATACACGGGCAGGCCGGCGACGATCTTGCGCTGCAGGTCGGCGCGGTCGTCGAGGAAGCACACCGCCGAGTGGTCGGGGCTCAGCTGCATCGCCTGGGCGAGCTGCGCACCGGCATCGCCGGCGCCGTAGATCGCGGTGCGCAGCCGATGCCGGCCAACCTGCTTCATGCCGCGCCGGAGCAGCGCGCGGGCGATGAAGCGCGAGGTGACGACGTAGGCGAAGGCCACGAACCAGAAGATCGGCAAGGCAGAGCGCGGCAGCACGACGACCTGAAACGCCCAGGCCAGCCCGCTCACCGAGAGCACGACTGCCGCGAGCGCGGCGCTCGACGCGACGAGCACACGCAGGTCGATGTAGCGGACGACGGTGCGGTAGAGGCCGACGACGCCAAGAGCCGGCAAGGCGAGCAGCGCGATGGCGATCTGCAGAAGCGGCGCCATGCCGAGCGCGGTCTCGAGCGATCCGAGTCGGAAGGCGACGGCGAGGAACATGCACAGCGGCAGGAACACCGCATCGCCGCCGATCATGATCGCGACCTTGGCCTGCGGCGAGAGCGCCGCCAGGCGCATCGCCGGGCGGACCAAGGACCAGAACGAATGAGCCTTTCGGTGCGGCATGGGTCTAGGACCTAGAGTTCCTGGGCGGCGCGGTCGCCGGCCTTGTAGCGAAAGGCGAGCACGATGAGCGGCGCATAGCCGATGGCGACGCCCACGAGGCCGTCGAGGCGCCCGAGGGCGACCGCCACTGCGAGCGGCAGCAGCCAGACCACGGTGATCGCGACGAAGGCGATCGAGACTTTCTTGTGCGACCCATGCCGGCGCGCCGCGTACTGGTAGGCGTGACTGCGATGGGCTTCCTTGAAGGCTTCGCCGCGGCGTACGCGTCGCACCAGCGTCGCCGTCGCGTCGACCATGAAGCAGCCGCCGAGGATGAACCAGCTCCAGAACAGAAGCGATGCAGTGTGACTGCTCCAGAGCGCGAGGGTCGCGATCATGCAGCCGAGAAAGCCGCTGCCGGCATCGCCCATGAAGATCCGTGCCGGTGGGAAGTTCCAGATCAGGAAGCCCGCGACGCAGGCGGCAAAGGCGAGCGCGAGCAGCCAGTCGCCCGCCGGCTGCGTCAGCCACCAGACGAGCGCGCCGCCGAGCGCGACGACGATCGCCTCGAGACTGGCGATGCCGTCGATGCCGTCCATGAAGTTGAAGAGGTTGATCGACCAGACGAGGTAGAGCGCCGCGAGCAGCGTGGCGCCGACGCCGAGGTCGACGACGACGCCGAAGAGCGGCACCGGCGGCAGCGGACCGAGCCAATAGAGCACCCAGACCGCGGCGAGAAGATGGCCGAGAAAGCGCCAGCGAGCCCGGAGCGGCGCGCGGTCGTCGATGAAGCCGAGCACCGAGACGACGATGCCGCTGCCGAGCAAGGCGGCAGCCAGGCGGGGATCCATCGAGCCCAAAGCGAGCAGCACCGCGACCAGGCCCAGGTACGACACGACGATCGCGACCCCACCGCCGCGCGGCGTGGCGACGGTGTGCGAGCTGCGCGCGTTGGGGCGGTCGAGCAGGCCGGACTGCAGGGCGTAGCGGCGCACCGAGGACGTCAGCGCCCACGAAGCTGCGCAGCCGAGCAGGAGGAGGAGGACCAGCAGGACGGGAAATGGCATGCGAAGTCGATTGTCTCCCGGTTGCATGCCCCCTCCGGCCGCGCCGGCGGGGTGTTGCGCGCCATCGACAGCGGTCGGATCAGGGTTTCGCGGGTCGTGCCAGAAACTGCCGGCCGCGCAGAAAAGCCTTGTGGACGAACCAGCCGAGCATCGATCCAGCCAAGCCGTGGTGGTGCAGGGCGCGCCAGATCTCGCGGTTGGCGCGGACGATGTTGCGCAGGCTCTTGTTCGAGGCGCCGCCCATCCGCATCCGAACCAGGACCTGCGGCAGGTAGCGCACCCGGACGCGATGGACCTCGAGGAAGCGGACCATCAGCTCGAAGTCGGCGGCGAGCGAGTACGCGAGGTCGAAGCTGCCGAAGCGGTCGTAGAGTTCGCGGCGGACGTAGAGCGTCGGATGCGGCGGTGCCCAGCCACGTGCGAACGAGCCCGAGCGGAACGGTCCGGAGCGCCAGTAGCGCACGATCTGCGAGGGCATGTTCTGGCGGACGTAGCAGAGGTCGCCGTAAACGGCATCGACGGCCGGGTCGGCGAAGGCCTCCGCGACCGTCTCCAGCACGTCGGGCGATGCGAGGAAATCGTCGGAGTTGAGCAGGCCGACGACATCGCCGCTGGCCAGCTTGAGCCCCTTGTTCATGGCGTCGTAGATGCCCTTGTCGCGCTCGGACACGACCACGGTGACGCGCTCGCCTTGGGCCTTCACGATCGCCAGCGTGGCATCGGTCGAGCCGCCGTCGACGATGATCTGCTCGACATCGGGATGGGTTTGGGCGTTGACCGAGACCAGCGTGTCGGCGATCGTGGCCGCGCTGTTCCAGGTGGCCGTGACGACGCTGATCTTCATGTGTTTTCTCCCGCGCCCGACGCTGTGACCGCATCGACGATTCCGCCCAGCCGCTCGGCGTAGTTCGCGTGCGTCACCTCGGCCATGCGGCGAAAGCCGCGCTCGACCAGCGTGCTGCGCAGGGCCGGATCGCCGAGGAGGCGGTCGATGGCTGCGGCGATGTCCTGTGGCGATGTCGGGTCGAACAGCAAGCCGGCATCGCCGATCTGCTCCGGCAGGGCGACGACGTTCGACGCGCACACCGCGGTGCCGATCGAGAACGCCTCGTAGACCGGGATGCTGATGCTCTCGAACAGTGTCGGCACGGCGACGACGGTGGCGCACTGGTAGACGACCGCGAGTTCCGAAGCCTCGATGTAGCCGAGATGCTGCACGCGGTCGGCCAAGCCGAGCTCGCGCACGCGGGCGAACACCCGCTCGTACTCGTCGCGCTGCTTGCCGGTGAGGACGAGGCGACAGTCGGGGAAGTCCGGCGCGATGCGGGCGAACGCATCGACCAGACGGAGATGGTTCTTGTGCGGCCAGAACTGGGCCGGATAGAACACGTACCGGTCCGGCAGGTCGAGCTTGGCCTTCACCGCGGCCACCTCGGCAGCACTCGACTGCGCCGCCCGGATCGAGGCGATCGGCGGCGCCGGCACGACCGCGATGCGCGCCGCCGGGATGCCGAAATGGGCGACGATGTCGTTGCGGACGAAGCGCGATTCGCAGATCACTCGCGCCGCGTGTGCCGTGAGCAGCCGGTTGGTCAAATGGCGCCAGGCGCGCGTCGCCGCGCCGAAGTGCTCGGGGTAGTGTTTCTCCTGCAGGTCGTGCAGCGTGAAGACGAAGGGCTTCCTGGTCGCGAGCAGGATCGTCGAGTAGATCGGCGCGATCACGCAGTCCGCGTCCTCGAACGGATCGATGCCGCGCAGCCAGCGCGAGGCGACGAGCCGCGCCGGCTCGGGCATGCGCACGATGGCCAGGCCGCAGTCGTCGTAGCAGGCGTTGTCGGCCGTTGTGTGGAGCGTGAGGCGATAGCGCTTCGGCGGCAGCAGCTTTAGCGCCTCGATCATCGAGCGCGTGTAGAGCAGCGTGCCGCCGTGGCGCTCCTGTGCCAGCGCCAGGACGGCGATGTGCGTCATCGCGCCCGGCACAGGTCGTCGAGCTGTGCGATCAGGTGGCGCAGGTTCTGGCGCGAGAGGAAGTTCATCTTCGCGAGGCTGAGCCCGGTCGATTCGAAGGTGCGCGTCGCGACCGGGAACGGCGCGTGGTAGTTGACGCGCGTGCGCTCGACGTCGGCACGCGGCAGCCAGCGCTCCCAGGCGTCGCCGCGGAATACCGAGAGCGACGGGATCAGCTCGAAGTTCGCGTGCCAGACCGGCACGGCGCGGGCATAGAGCGCGTCCTTGAACTCGGTCTTCGAGCGGCCGAGCTTCTGCTCGTCGATGCGCAGCACGACCTGCGTGAAGGCGCAGTCGGCGACGTCGCTGCTCGCTCCGAACACGAGCTCGATGCCGTCGAAGCGCGCCAGCGCCGACTGCAGCTCGGCGACCGCCTCGCGCATCGTCGCGAGGTGCCGCGGGTAGCCCTTGAGCTGCTCGGCGACTACCGCGGCGACGATCTCCGAGAGCCGCCCGTTCCAGGCCGGCGCGAGCGTATCGCGCACGCCGTACTCGATCGTCCGGTCTCCCCAGTGGCGCATCGCGCGTAGCTCGCGCGCGAGCGCCTCGTCGGACGTGACGATCATGCCGCCCTCGCCGCCCTGGATCGGCTTGATGCAGCCGAAGGAGAACACGCCGACCCGGCCGAGCGACCCGGCCATGCGGCCGCCGACGCGCGTGCCGAGGCCGAGGCACGCGTCCTCGATAACGTGCAGGCCGCGCTCGTCGGCAAGGCGCATCATCGCCGCCATGTCTTCCGGGTTGCCCCACATGTGGGTCGGGATCAGCGCCTTGGTGCTCGGGCCGGCGAGCCGCGCGACGTCGGCGGCGTCGAGCATCAGCGTGCGCTCGGAGAGGTCAGCGAAGATCGGCGTGCAGCCGGCGGCGATCACCGCCAGCGCAGTCGCCGAGCAGGTGTCGACCTGGTGGATCACCTCGTCGCCGTGGCCGAGGCCGAGCGCGCGCATCGACATCTGCAGCGCCATGCCGCCGGTGTTGACGGCGATCGCGTGCGGCACGCCGACGTACTCGGCGAACGCGGCCTCGAGCCGCTCGTGGGCCAGTCCCTTGCCCGCCGTCATGTTCCATTGCGAACTGCGCAGCACGGCCGTCACGGCCGCGACCTCGTTGCCCATCAGGCGCGGGTAGATGCCCAGACGCCCGCCGAGGAAGCGCCGAGCCACCGTGACGAGGCGCGCGTAAAGGCCCGGATATCGGGTCCTGAGGCGCATCGCGTACGGGATCAGCGCATTCAGCATCAGTGCGGCTTGACGGCGAGAAAGCTGTAGAGGCGGCCGGGGATCTGCCGGCGTCGCGCGTGCCACATGCCGATTGCCGCGATTGCGTCGTCGGGCAGCACCATGCCGAGCAGGCGGCCCGGGCGCGAGGCCAGGATCTTCCGTCGCAGCACCTCGGGCGTGTTCGGGTAGATGTTGACGATGGAGTCGTGCGGGCCGAGCTCGAGCTCGATCGAGAGCCCGGCGCCGATCATCGCGGCGCGGTAGTCCACGAGCGTGAACGCATGCTCGCCGCCGTAGAGCTGGTGGTCGACCTGCGACGCGAGGAAGGCTTTCAGGCTCGGGCCGTAGTCGTCGACGACGTGCTCACGGCAGGCGAGCAGCACGCCGCCCGGCACGAGGACGCGCGCGATCTCCGAAAGCATCTTCGGCAGCTGGCTCGCATGGTGCAGACCTTGACGCACGTACACGACGTCGAAGCTCGCGTCGGCGAACGGCAACGCCTCGCCCCATGCATCGACGACCTTGGCGCGCAGCCCGGCCGACGCGAGCGTCGTCGCGATCGCGCCTCGGCCCACGGAGTCGGACGGATTCGGCTCGACCGTCGTGACCTCGAAGCCGACATTCGCGAACGCGAACGTGGCGATGCCGTTGCCGCCCGGCATGTCCATCACCCGGCGCGCGGCGGGCGCGCGGCGCGCGAGCAAGGCCCGCGCCTCCGCGAACTCCGCGCTGGCGGCGAAGCGGCGCGCGTTGGCGGCCAGGTCGCGCGTCAGGTAGGCGTCGAAGATCAGGTCCTGGTGCGCCGGGTCGTCGCGCAGGATCTCGATCGCCTGCTCCCAGCTGTACTTGAATCGGGGCGCTTCGGTCGTGCTCATTCGCGGGTGGAAGTGTTCGTGGCCGACGGGTCGATCCGGCGCAGCAGCACCGCCGGATTGCCGCCGACGACGGTGTAGGGCTCGACGTCCCTGGTGACGACGCTGCAGGCGCCGATGACGGCGCCTTCGCCGATCGTCACGCCCTTCAGGATCACCGCGCCGAAGCCGATCCAGACGCGGTTGCGGATCACGATCGGTGCCGCGCGAACGTCGCTCCAGTCGAGCGCGTCGAAGCAGTCGGCCTCGCCGTAGCGAGAGAAGAAGTGGGCGACGACGCGCTGGCGCTGGCGCCAGTCGAGCGAGTGCGAGTTGTGGTCGTAGATCGTGATGCCCCAGGCCATCGTCACATCGCTGCCGATGGTGATGCGGGCGCGCGAGATGATCCGCGTGTCGACGCCAATGTAGGTCCGGTCGCCGATCTCGACCAGCCCTGCGGTCGACTCGAAGGTCACGGCCGCGTTGAGCAGGCAGTTCTCGCCGACGCGCAGGTAGAGGCGCTCCTCGGGTCGAGCCAAGAAGCGGACCGAGAACTTGCGCAGCAGCCGCGTCGAGGCCGAAATCGCGACGCGCGCGCCGTGCTTCCTCACGCTGCGGT